>JAGASB010000254.1 GCA_017621955.1 Clostridia bacterium
TGCTTCCATACCGATAATCATTTCGGTCTCGGCACAAACCCTTACCTTAACTAAATCAGAGTAAATTATAACCCCACCAACTTCACTTGCAAAGTTTATAGTATAAACGTTGTTTGCAAGGTTTATCCACACGGGTTTCATATTTTCTATGCCCGCTTTTGACATAAACTCAGTCGCCTTTTCAATAGCAACTTGGTCGTCTATGCGAACTTCATTGCAACTGCCGGCGTAAGAAAACATTGTTAGTTTTCCACCCGTTTTTGAAATTTGTGCATAAAGAACGTTTCCGTCAATCTCGCCTTGAACGTTATAACACAATATTTGTCCACTTGCTTCACCCACGCTCGACACGTTTTCCAACTTATAGCCGTCGAAAATCTTTAAAAATTCTTCCCTTGCTTGATTGTCGGTTATCTCTGCGCCTTTGAGTCCCTTTATCTCACGGTCGGTTTGCCCGTCAGAAAACGGTCCGTCGTAAATTAGTTCGGGATACTGCACCGAAAGGTTTTGTAAATTGTTAAAATCGGATATTACAATATCGCCTGCACCACCGTCAATCATTGCAGAGAACTTATAGTCGCTTGCCATATTGTGAACTGTGTTTTGAAGCGACTCTTTAAGCGTTCTGTTCGCATTATAAAGTTGGCTTAATCCTGCCATATCAGCCTCTGTTAAACTTTCGCCCGAAATGAGTTTGTTGTTAAGATATTTTGCATAATCGCCTATTTGGTTTATAAGTTTAGTGGTATAAAACTTACTTTCATCTTGAAGCGGAAGTTGTTGCAAATCGTTTTCTGCAAGTTCGCTGTTTATTGCAGTATCCACAAGATATTTTTGTATCGCACCATCGTCCTTTGACGCTAAAATTTTTGATATATTAAGGTCGATGTTATCAACTTGTGCAACCGTATCGTAAAATGACTTACGGTAATTTGCTTCAAGCATATTGTCCGTTGCTGTCGGCATTAAAAAAGTAAAGGTTAAAACCGATGCTAAAACTAACGTCGCAACCCCCAAAGACACGACTGCTGCTATCCAACCGCCAAGTCCACGCCTTTCTTTTTTAAGGGCGTTCCTTTCTTGCCTTTTGGCTTGCTTTGCCGCTAATACTTGTCTTTTCCTTTCGGCTTTTGCTCTTCTTTTTGCTTGTTTTTCGTCACGGCGTGCTTGCTTTTCTAAGGCAATTCTTCTATTTCTATCAGCTTTACTTTCATTGCGAAGCATTTCTTTTCGTGCCTGTCTTTCGGCTTTAAGTTGCATCTTTCTTTGTTTAAGTTCGGCTTTTCTTTTGTTTCTTTCCCTAATTGCAGCCGCCTTTGCCTTTTCTTTCTCGGCTTTTTTATGTGCCTTTATGCGTGCAAGTTCTACTCTTTTTTCAGCAAGCGCACGTTCACGCTCTGCCTTTTGCCTTTCCTTATCACGCCGTCTTTGTTCCCTTATACGCTCTTTTGCAGACGGCGCACTTTTGTCAATATATTTTTTTGAACGCTTTTTATGTCTTCTCTTTCTATTTGCGTTAGCAATGTTTTCCGCCTTTTCTACGGCGTTGTTTTTATTTTCTTCCATTTAATACCCCCTTATATAGCAAAGACGTGTCTGCCTATGGTAACAGTAGTCTTTCGTGAAAATATCCACTGACTTGTTGCCGTAGCAGGATTGTAATAATAAAGCGCTCCGTACGTTGGGTCCCAACCGTTCATAGCGTCTTGTGCGGCTTTCTTTGCCGTTGCGTTGGGCGTTAAGTTGATTTGACCGTCGTCAACGGCTGTAAACGCATAACTTTGATAAATTACGCCCGACATAGTGTTGGGAAACGACGAACTTTTAATTCTGTTCATAACGACAGCACCTACCGCCACTTGTCCAACGTAACTTTCGCCCCTTGCCTCACCGTAAATAAGCCTTGCTAAAAGCATTACGTCCGCATCGCTATAACTGCTTGACGAAGAACTTTGTTCTCCGCTAGAACTAATACCTAACGCAGCAAGCGTCTTTGCACCCACGATACCGTCTACCGTAAGGTTGTTCTTCCTTTGGAAATACTTTACTGCTTGCTTGGTTTTAGCACCGAAAATGCCGTCTACCGCACCCGTATAATATCCCCAATTTTTAAGTTTTCTTTGTATGGTTCTGACCGTGCTTCCCGTATTGCCCTGCTTAATAACTGCCGCATACGCCGTCTGCACGTTAGGACTTACGGTTGCCGTCGTCATACCCACGCATAGCCCGACGGTTAATACCATCAATGCTATGGCAATGATTTTGACAAACTTTTTCATCTAAATATTTTTCTCCTTATTAAAAAAATGGTCGATAATATCAAGAATCTTACTTTTATAAACGTAACCGCCACTGCCACCCGTAAAACAAAGCGGTGGATAAACCACGCACCACCAATTATCGCCTTTGCCACTACCAAGTTCGATTATAAGCGCATCGTAAAATCCGCTTTCAAGTTCTAATCCACCGTAAATGCGTGTGGGGAACTTTTCGTTTTTCACGCTTGCCTTTGCCTTGTAGTTAAAACCGTTTTCCATCAAAACGCCGTCTGCAACTTTTTCGATAGACGTAAGCGTTTTTTTGAGCATTTGTTCAGCTTTACTTTTAGTGTCGCATTGCGCAATATACGGGGTTAGAAACTCTACCACCGCATCTTTGACCTTATATTTTACCGCTTGCGCTTCGTTCAGGTTGGAATCTGCACGAATATGTATCCTAAGATACTCCGTCTGCGGTTCGTTAAAAGTCAGTCCGATACCCGTTACCGACAAAAATATTATGCCGATTATTAAAAAACTTATGCAAAACTTTTTCATTTTTTATTCTCCTAGAAATCTTTACATAGTTTATTGACATATCCTTTAATTTTTATACAGACATTTAAAATAAGTTTAGCCCAAGGCAACTTTCGTTGCCTTGGGCTAACTGATTTTTTATTTACACTTTATCAAGCGTTAGTTTGACAAAAGCCTTTTATTTTACGATAGTTTGTGCTTTTATAAGACTATCGCTAAACAAAGGCAATAGTTTTTTATACGAAGCGTCCCTTTGCTTTTTGTCTTGAAAAATACCGACCACGCACGAACCGCTACCAGTCATTATCGCACACGGTGCGCCTGCTTTTTTTAGAGAATAAATGTTTCCACTCATTTCGGGAACTATTTGGCAAGACGAACAATAAAGGTCGTTCTTAACTAAACTTATAAACTTTTCAAAATCGTTTGTTTCAAGCGCCTTTTCCGCCGCCACCGTGCAAGGCTTATAGGTTTTGCCTATCTTATCGTACCCTTTATAACTTGAACGTGCAGAAACGCCTTTTTGTTCGGTTATAAGTATTAAATACAATACTTTATCTATATTTTTATGCGCAACCTTTTCTCCACGCCCGGTAATTACCGCATAACCACCGTCTAACATATAACCAGCGTCGCTACCAAGCGATTGAGCAAGTGGTAAAAGTTTTTTGCCCGTGTTATAAATGCTTTCCATACCGTTTAGCACGCCTGCTATGTCTGCGCTTGAACCGCCAAGCCCACCGCCTACGGGTATGCCTTTTTTAATTTTAATATCCACGCCGTTAGTCTTAAACTTTTCAATAAAAAGTTTTGCCGCCTTAAATGCGTTGTTATCCACAGCCACGCAGTCCACGGGTATACCTTCACATAAAAGGGTTATCTTTTGGTCGGCACGCTCTTTTATGGTTATTTCATCAAATAGGTCAATAGACGCAACCAAAGACTTTATGTCGTGAAAGTTTTCGGTTACGCCTAAAATATCCAACGTTAAATTTATTTTTGCCGGCGTTTTTATTTTAATTTTTTTCATAAGTAACTTTTCCTTACAATTTGCTTTTATCTGCGTCTATACACCACTATTCTCTCTTGCCCTGTAAGTGGGAACTGTAATTCTTTGTTGGTATTGACAAGTTGTTCAGGGCATACGTTAAGACGTTTTGAAAGCGACCACAATTCTTCACCTTCTTCTGGTATATATACGCTTATGGCGCTGGTGTTTTTTGCCTTTTCGCCAAGCACTTTTATATCTTTAACTATCCTATTCTCATACTTTTCAACAGGGTAAACGGTAAAGAACACTTCGGCTTCAAGTTCAACTTCGGTAAGCGAAACTATCTTTGCACTTGCTCTTTCGGCTTTTAGTACAACTTCGATTAACGTGTCGCAATTAAACGCACCGTCAAGCGTTCTTTCAAACGGTACTTCAAGTTTTCTAACAAACACTTTACTGTCGCCGTCTTTCATAAATGCTGTTGCCGACAATACTCCCGCAACGACAATGCCGTTATCGGTGCATTCGGTAGAAATAACTGTAGCCTTTTCTCCGCCAACAGCAAGCACGGTTGCACCGACGGGAAGTTCGTTCACGGTCGATTTGCCGTTTATTACTTCTGTGTAACCCCTTAAATCACACGCTTTATACGACGGAAAATTTTCATACTGCAATTCAACTTCGTTTTCGGTGCTGAACGCATCTGATGCCACCGTTACGCACACCGAAGTAAACGCTTCGCCTTCAAACGATAAGGTTACACTTGCATTTACCACGCTTTTACCCGACTCTTCATCAACCGAAATATCCGTCTTAAACGCACGCTCACGCACCTTTGCGGTCGCTTGCATATTTGGCATTGCTTCTTCGCACTCAATTTCCATACGGAAAGGCACAACCCTATTTTCTCTTATTATATCGTTTTTATCGTTTTTTTGCAACAAAACTAACGATAAAAGCACTTCTCCGTCCACAATTATAGTTCCCACGCCACTTTGAACGGCTGTTATTACTCCGTTCGCACGGTGAAATAAAACTTCTTCGATAGGATAAGAAAGTTCAAATTCTTCTTCTATTGGATAAGTTCCACGCTTAATCCCAAGACTTTTAATGCAGTTTAGTTGGTTTTCTTTTACTACAAGTTGCTCTCCGCCCGTCAAAGCACTTACTTCATTACAGTCGATAAGTTGTGCGCTTACCGTTAAGTATGCGCTTACAGTCAGGTATGCACCTTGATTATCAGCTTCGGCTTTATCAACCACGGCAGAAGTAATCGTGCGACAAGTATCTTTGATTTTATCGCTTTTTATACTGCCTGCAAATTCGCTTCCGCACTCACACTTTTTTATACCGCCGTCAACGCTTAGATAACTTATATAAAATATTATCTTGCCCCCGTAGTTAAGTTTTGCGTTTTCAACTTCACTTTCGTTGACGCTAACCCACGGCGAAACCGAAAGCACGCTAAAAACGTCTTCCGAACGCACGTTGGATTTTACTTCGACTTTGATTTGCTCTTTAACTTCGCCTACTCTTTGATTGTAATTTATCTTTTCAAAAACAGGTTCGACCATAAACCCCTCCTAAATTTCATACCGTTAATACATTATATAAAATTTAAGGGCTGATTATGACAAAAAAATAACGCAAAGATATTCTTTGCGCTATTTAACTGCTTTTAGTTGTTTCTTTAAGTTTAACACGCCCACACATATACTCTGAATATGAGTACGACGTTTTTCCCTTAAAACTCTTGTCGAACGGACTGACCGTAAACAGTGCGGGATAAACGCCTATCACTCTGCCTGAAAAACTTACAAGTTTGTTTCTGCCAAGATTTAGCGTAACGTCTACCGCCTTATCTTGCATTCTTTTAATGCTTTCTTTAACCTGACTTAATGATGTTGAACTCTTTATCATACTTAGGTTATTGCACTAAAAATATTTTTTATTCGCTTTTTTAAAACTTTTACTTATTCTTCGTCGTCGAAGTCGTCATCCTCGTCTTCATCTTCTTCATCTTCGTCGTCTTCTTCAAAGTCTTCTTCGTTGATGTCGGGAATATCGAAGTCGTCGGGTTCGTCGTAGGATTCCTCTTCTTCCTCTTCGTCTTCGTCGTCGAACGCACCCTCTTCTTCGGCAAGTTTATTTAAAGAAAGCATTTCTTCATCTTCCTCTTCTTCCTCTTCTTCGTCGTCAAGGAACTCCTTCCAACTTTCATCGTCTTCGGGATTTGCTCTGCTTTCTTTATATTCCATTTCTTCGGCACACTTAGCGCACATTTTTTCGCCCAAACCAATATAATTTTGGTGACAAATAGGGCAAAGTTCTAAACCTTCGTTTTCATCATCTTCGTCAACGGCAAACACCAACGGTGGCGCTTTTTTAAGTTCTGCTTTACAAACGTCACAATACTCTTCGCCTTCACGCATATAGTTTAAATCACATCTGGGACATTTTATCCAACCAGCCATATCTTTCTCTCCATATATATCATATATATTTATTGATATTATTTTTAGTTCCTATACGCAAAAAATTATTTTTTGTTAATAGTAACGCTGACTGCAACTATTATATATATATACTTTGATTTTGTAAACTGTTTTTTATAAAGTTTTTAAATTTTTGCAAATTTTTTTTATTTTTTAACTACCACCCTTATTTGTACTTTTAATATGATACGTTTCTAATATTTGTTTTCGCTTTTATTTATCTTACGTTTATCTTATTTTATAAAAACGGACTCTTTGTTTGAGTCCGTTTTTTTGTTTCTCTATGCTTGTTCTAAAAGCATTTTATCAGCGACAAGTGCTATAAACTCGCCGTTCGTCGGTTTTTCTGCGCCGATATACGCGCGCACGCCTAATATATTATTGATATTGTCAATCCTTCCCCTATTCCAAGCAACTTCGATTGCGTGGCGAATAGCACGCTCAACTTTACTTGCACTTGTTTGATATTTTTCACCGATAGACGGATATAGTTTTTTAGTAATATTGTTAATAATTTCAGGGTCATTAACTGCCATCTTTACACCTTCACGCAAGAACGCATAGCCCTTAATATGCGGTGGAATACCTACGTTAATAAAAATCTTACTAATCTTTTCTTCAAGCGATACACGATGAAAGCCTTCCGCAACTTCCCGACCGACAACTTCGGGTTTTTCTTCAAGTTCAAAAAGTCTTTCTTTAAGTACGGAAAAGTTGATAGGCTTTGCCATAAAATAATCTGCACCCGTTGAAATCGCTTTGCTTACAGCACTTTCACTAGTAAGCGCTGAAACCACAATTATTTTAACGGGAAGTTTCATCGCCCTTACTTTTGAAATCACACTAATTCCGTCGTAACCAGACAAAACCAAATCAGTCAATAAAAAGCGTGGCTTTTTGTCATTGACCATAGCAATAGCGTTAATCCCATCCGTTTCTGCACCAACAACTTCAAAACTTTCATCTTCCGTAAAGAATTTTGTAAGTTTATCAACTGCTTCTTTCGTATCTTGTAATAAAAATACCGTTTTTCTTTGCATATACAACTCCTTTGCTTTTTCTTTAATTACATTGTACAGCATTTCTTGTCAAAAAACAAGCATATTTAACTAATTTTGTAAAATATTTGTCGAATTTTATCCAAAATTATTTTAATTAGTATTTTTCTTGTTGTTTTCGACATTTTTTGACAAGAAAAATATTTTTGTACAAAAATATTGCAAGTTTAAAAGTGTTTTTAGCACATATAAAAATCCCCCGCCTTTTCCGTTGTGTTCTTAACGGAGAATTCGAGGCGGTATGTACACGGAAGGCATTTTGCCTTCCGTGTACTGCTTTTTTAGGCAGTTTCTCGCATATTGCTTGGAAGTAGCATCTTGAGTATCGGCATTCCGTCATGTTCGGGAAGTTGGAATGCATAGTGGATATTGATTAGATTACCGACTTTCCTTGAGTATTTTTCCATTTTCTCAAAGACTTCTATCTTTCGGATAAATACTCGTAGTAGTTCAGGCGTGAGCTTCGGCATTTCAATATACTGCTTTGCCTTTGCAATAAATTCCCTAATGCAACTATCTCGCATATCCATCTCGCTGATACCGTTATTCACGGATATCAGCTTTTCTTTTAGCGTAGTTTGCTCTTGCTCGTATCCACTTGCCATTGTATCGTAGCGTTCGGGAGTGATTCTTCCGCAGACTCTATCCTCGTATAAGCATCGGATGATATTGTCAA
>JAGASB010000255.1 GCA_017621955.1 Clostridia bacterium
CTCTATTTTCTTACCCTATTCACAATCACGTAGTATAATAGCCAACCCTAATTATACTCCTGAACAACCACATAAACCATCTGTTAAAGATATGCCTGAATTTGACCCAGACGCTAATTATATAAAACTTGCCTTAACTATTCCTTCTTGGGTAAACATAATTATAAAAACAAAAGATACTACCGACATAAGTATTGTTTCTGATAGAGCCAAACAAAAATTAACCAACGTGCTTACTGAATTGCAATCTATATCTACCGACCTTCTAAACTTAATCAAGGAGAGTTCAAATGGATAATTACGATATTTATTTACCAAAAGTGACGTTTGAAGCAATACCTATCAAAGACCTTGTATCAAGTCAAGAATACCAAAGAGAAATTTCAAATGCTCACGTTCAAAAGGCTGCTGAAAACTTTGATTTATACCAAATTAACCCCGTTAAAGTAAGTCGCCGTAATGGAATAAACTATGTTTTTAATGGTCAACATACGATAGAAATAGTTGCTCTTGTATCAGGTTCTAGAGAAACACCTGTTTGGTGTATGGTTTACGAAGATTTAATTTATGAACACGAAGCAGACATTTTTGCTAATCAAGGTAAATTTGTTAAACCGTTACAAGCAATAGAAATCTTTCAAGCAAATCTTGAAGCAAACAATGAAACCCAATTAACTATTAAAGCCCTTGTAGAATCGTATGGACTTAATATTTCGGGAACTAAAGCCCCCGGAAATATCTGCGCAGTATCAACACTTGAAAAGATATTTACACGATATAATTATCACGTTTTAGATAGAACAATAAAACTTATATCAGGAACTTGGGAAGGTGATTGCAACTCTTTTTCTGCCAATATTTTAAGAGCAGTTGCAAAACTTATTGCTATATATAAAAACGAACTCAATGACGACGTGTTTAAGGAAAGGCTTGGCGACGTTTCAATAAAACAACTTATTAGAACAGCCAAAGAACGTCGGCCCGGAACTATGGGTGTTGCTGAAGCAATGGTTATAGAATATAACGGTAAAAAGAAAATCTCTCAATATAGATTATCTATTCAAAAACTATACGACAAAGACGACTTTGAATTAAACCACACAGAAGAATACACACCTGATGACGAAATAATTGATACGCCATATGAATAAAAAAGAGGTTGCGTTAAAAATGTTTACGCAACCTCTTTTAATTATATTTCATACTTAAATTCTGGTGATATATAAAAATCTAACGATAATTCCTTTAACTTTCTTGCAATCTTTATTATTTCTTCAGGTTTTGAAATCTCTCTTACTGCTTCATCTTTCACTTTGTAAATTGAAACTGCCGTTTTTGATTCTAACAATTTTTTACTTTCCAAAAAATTCAAATTTGAAATCTCTGAAACAAATTTAATATTCTCTTTATTTATAATATTATTTGGTTGTAAAAATATCTCATAATTTGTAGAATCTAATTCCATATCAGAAAAATAGGTAGTTGCAATTCTACCGCCATGTTCACTACAAGTCAATATAAGAGAATGTCCTTCAATAATAGGAATTAATTCTTTACCACATATATCACATTTATTCTTCTTTTCCATTATTTTTTCCTCCTTTTAGGATAAAAAGTTTTATAAGTGCCCTTATCTGTATAATCTGGATTTTTCCCATCCTTGCTACCAGCTACAAAATGTTTCCCATCTTCATATGCAAAAGCATACTTGGTGGGTGCTTTTACGGGCACATTTAGTTTATTTGCTAAATTTTGTGCAAACCCATCATCTAACCTACCTGTATTACACGATAAAAGACGAATAGGTTGTCCCCTTTTATATTCTGTGTTCTTTGATAGTATTTTTGCTGCCGTTCTATGCTGAATTTTATAAACCTTACCACCTGTTTCTATCTCAATATTATGAGAATCGCCATGTGCTATAACATCAAAGAAACCATCTGCGTCAATATCCTTTCTTTTAGAAATATATCTACCAAACTCTTCTTTTTGTGGCATAAACGAAATGTTTGCAATAGC
>JAGASB010000256.1 GCA_017621955.1 Clostridia bacterium
ATCGCCAACCTTAACTTTCCATTCGGTAAGAATACAACTTTCAACCGTAATACCAGCTTTTGGCATAGTTACGGGCTTAACGTTGGGGTTAAGCGGTGCACTTGGTGCAGAGGGTGCAACAGCAGGTGCGCTTTCAGTTTTAACTTCTGCAACTGCGGGAGCAGCGGCAGGTGCGCTTTCAGTTTTAACTTCTGCAACTGCGGGAGCAGCGGCAGGTGCGCCACCGGGTGCGAAAGCAGAAACGTCTTCGCCCTTAGCGCCAACGACTGCAATATTAGTAAGAACGGGAACTTCGTCGCCTGCTTCACAGAAAAGCGCCAAAACTTCACCGTCAAATTCTGACGTTAATTCAAAAGAAGACTTGTCCGTTTCGTAAGTAGCAAGAACGTCACCTACTTTAACAGCATCGCCAACTTTTACGTTCCATTCGGTAAGAATACAACTTTCAACCGTTATGCCAGCTTTTGGCATTAAAATCGGATTTGCCATAAATTTACTCCTTTTTATATATATTGTTTATTTGCGTATTTAAAGCCGTAAGAGACGGGCAAAAATTTTGCACGCCTCACATACGGTTATTATTAGATTTTCTTTGCGTTTGCAAGTAAGTATTTTTCTGCTTCATCAGACCAAATACCGTTGTTGCGGTCGCAGATATCAGCAAGGTCAAGATAGAACTTGTCACCCGTTTCTTCGCCAATCTTTCTAAAATCAGCAATAGCCGTCATAGGCATTGAAACGTGCGTGTAAGCAAGTTTTTTAGCGCCCTTAATGTTGGGAAGATTTAGAGTTGTTTCAACAACACTGTCAAGACCGCCAACGTGTGAAATCATAATCGACGGGTCGATTCTGCCTTCGCCTGCAAGTTTAAGTGCTTCACGAAGGTCGTTAGTGTTACCGCCAGAAGTACCGGTAATTCTATGGAACGCATAGTGCACGTCATAGAAGTTGAACTTTGCAGAGAAATCGGTTTTGGTAGGACCTGCGAAGAAGTTCAAGCAACCGTTATATGCAAGAAGAGCATCGCCTTGTTCAACAAGTGCTGATACGGGTGCGTAAACAAACACGTCGTCATAACCGTTGCCACCGTTGAGTTCTTTCATATAAGCAACAGGGTCTTCAAGAGTTGAAGTATTAACGTAAACGAGTTTAACACCGTTTTTAGCAGCGTCTTCAACGGTCAAAAGGCTTGCTGCTCTGTCAAGACGTGCTTGGTCGATATCGGTAACAACCATAAGCGACGGTTTTTTATCGCCGTGGATACCGTAGTCAACAGCGCCAAGCCCCATAGGACCAACGCCTGCTAAAATTGCAACAGCGCCACCTTCTTTAATACCCATTTCGTGACTGTGAGTTTCGTAAACGCTGTGATAGTTTTCGTGATAGCCTGCAATGATGCAAGACATAGGTTCTGCAAGAGAAGCCTTAAAGTAACTTTCACCTTCATAAGGGATAAGGCAGTCTGTTTCCATAACTTCGTTAGGAATAATAACGTACGTTGCATCACCACCGATGTTTGCGTAAGAATATCCCGGTGCGATTACGGGGTTTTCAGGAAGATTCATTGCGGGTTGAA
>JAGASB010000257.1 GCA_017621955.1 Clostridia bacterium
CCCTACCCCTTACTCTTTAAGGGGTGTTTTTTGAGGATTAATTAAAGTTGTTGTTTATTTGTTGTTTTTTTAATTGTATTTTCTTTTATGTTAAGGGACAACTCTTTTCCGAAGTCGTTTTCCCTTAACTATCCCTTTCACAAACTCCTCATATCCCCTTGCCCCTTATTCTTTAAGGGGTGCTTTTTGGTTTAAGGGATTAGAAACGAGCAGTTCAAGGCTCGCGAAGCGTTTTGGGTGAGACTAACCGTCTGGTTGTCGAAGTCAAAACGCTAAGCAGTAACGCAGAAATGCAACGTTTTAATCACTTATATTAAAAGCGAAGAAACAAGCACTGCTAGGCTCGTATGTTTTATGCAATATTTAAGGGATTAGAAACGAGCAAGAGCAGGAAAACTAGCAAATACGCCGTGCGTGTACGTCTGTACACAATCAAGTATTTGCGACGTTTGACGAACTATTGCGATGTTTATAATCACTTAAATTAATAGGCACGGGCAAATATAACCTTGTGCGTAGCAGGTTTTCCACAGATTGCACATTTTTCAGGGATACCTTCTTCATCGCACATTACACGAGCGGTGGCTTGCGCAAACTCTTTAACTTTATCTTCACATTCACGGCAACCACACCAACCGGCTTTAACAAAGTTTTTATTTTCAACGCCGTTAAGTATTCCGTCAAGGCTGTCGGCTTCAACAACTTTTTTATCACGGTTTGCCTTTGACTTAATAAACATATCTTTTTGAACAACGTCTAAAAGTTCAGTTATGGTGGTCGCTAAGTTATCCATTGAAAGCGTTTGCTTTTCAAGTGTATCACGGCGCATAATCATAACTTGACTATTTTCGATATCCCTAGGACCGATTTCGATACGGATAGGAACGCCTTTCATTTCCCATTCGTTGAACTTCCAACCAGGACTCATATCCCTTTCATCCGTTTGAACACGAATACCTGCATTAGCAAGTTGTGCTTCAAGTTCTTTTGCCTTTTCAATAACACCGCCCTTATGGGTTGCGATAGGAACGATAACAACTTGGATAGGAGCAACACGGGGTGGCAATACTAAACCCCTTTGGTCGCCGTGCGCCATAATAATAGCGCCTATCATACGGGTTGAAGTTCCCCACGAAGTAGTGTAGCCTAACTTTTGCTTACTGTCTTTATCTAAGAACTTAATGTCAAACGCCTTAGAGAAGTTTTGACCAAGGTAGTGGCTAGTACCCGATTGTAAACTTTTGCCGTCAAGCATCATTGCTTCCAAGCCGTAAGTAGCAACAGCGCCTGCGAATTTTTCCTTTTCGGTTTTCTTTCCGCAGAACACGGGAAGAGCAAGCGTTTGTTCCATAAAGTCACGGTAAACGTTGAGCATTTTTATAGTTTCTTCCATTGCTTCTTCTTCGGTAGCGTGAACGGTATGACCTTCTTGCCACAAGAATTCACTTGTGCGAAGGAAAGGACGGGTGGTCTTTTCCCAACGCATAACGTTACACCATTGGTTCATTATAACGGGTAAATCTCTATACGACTGAATCCACTTAGCATACATAGTACCGATAACCGTTTCACTAGTAGGACGAATGGCAAGCGGTTCTTCAAGCTTAGCGCCGCCAGCGTGGGTAACGACGGCAACTTCGGGCGCAAAACCTTCAACGTGTTCAGCTTCCTTAGTAAAAAAACTCATAGGGATAAGAAGCGGAAAATATGCGTTCTTAGAACCTGCTTCTTTGAAGCGACGGTCCATATCCTTTTGAATATTTTCCCAAATAGCGTAGCCGTAAGGACGGATAACCATAGTGCCCTTAACAGGACCATAGTCAACAAGTTCGGTCTTTAAAACCACGTCGGTATACCACTGTGTAAAATTGTCATTGATATCAGCAATTTCTTTAACGAATTGTTTGTCAGCCATAAAATACTCTCCATGCGATAAATTTACATAATAATCTAGGTTAATTATACCAACAATGGCAAAATATATCAAGTTTTTTTCTTTAATATTACAGAAAAAGGCTTGAAAAACAATTGATATTGCTATATAATATATGTTGTAACATAAATTAAGCTTTTATTACGGCAAAAATAAAATTCAATTTGCCAACTATTTACTACGGCTTAAATTTAGGAGGATTTATTATGCAAGACATTAAACAGCTTACGGTAAACGCCATAAGGGTTCTTTCAGCAGAAGCAATCCAAAAGGCGAACTCTGGTCACCCCGGTCTCCCCCTTGGTGCAGCACCCATCGGATACGCAGCGTTTACTAACATGACGTTTAACCCCAAGGACACTGCGTTCGATAACAGAGACAGATTCGTGCTTTCAGCAGGTCACGGCTCTATGCTTGACTACGCACTTTATTATCTTTTCGGTTTCGGTCTTACAAAAGAAGACATTATGAACTTCCGTCAACTTGGTTCTAAGACAGCAGGTCACCCCGAATACGGCGTATGCCCTGGCGTTGAAACTAGTACGGGTCCGCTTGGACAAGGTATCGCTAACGCAGTAGGTATGGCTATTGCAGAAGATTACCTTGCAAACAAGTTCAACAAGGAAGGCTTCCCCATCGTTGACCACTACACCTACGCTCTCTGTGGCGACGGCTGTATGCAAGAAGGTATTGAAAACGAAGCGGCTTCACTTGCAGGCTCACTCAAACTTGGCAAACTTATCGTTTTATATGATGATAACGATATCACTATCGAAGGCGATACGGACATCACCTTTACCGAAAACGTTGGCAAACGTCACGAAGCACTTGGTTGGCAAGTTATCAACGTTAAGGACGCAAACGATATCGGCGCTCTTAATAGAGCAATCAAAAAAGCAAAGGCTGAAAAAGAAAAACCGTCACTCATTATCATTAAGTCGGTTATCGGCTACGGCTCACACCTTGCAGGAAAGGCAAGCTGTCACGGTGCGCCCCTTGGCGAAGAAGGCGTTGCAACCTTAAAGAAAAATCTTGATTGGAACTGCGAACCGTTTGAAGTTCCCGAAGAAGTATTTAAGCACTGCAAGAAGTTTGCTCTTAAGGGTAGACGTGCTCAAAAGGCTTGGAAAGCAATGTTTAAAGAATATGCTGAAAAATATCCCGAACTTGCAAAAGAATATATCGCTTGGAAGAAAAAAGAACTCCCCGACCTTAAAGCAATCGAAGAATTGTGGCAGTTTGAAAAGGACGACGCATCTCGTGGTTACAGCCACACCGTATTAAATAAACTTGCTAAATACGTTCCAAGTTTAATCGGTGGTTCTGCTGACCTTGCACCTGCAAACAAATCTAATATGAAATCTCGTGGTGAATATCTCCCCACCGATAAGTCGGGTTCAAATATGCACTTCGGTATCCGTGAACACGCAATGGCTGCTATCGTAAACGGTATGTATCTCCACGGCGGACTTATCCCCTACTGCGCAACGTTTGCAGTATTTAGCGACTATATGAAAAACGCTATGCGTATGTCTGCTATTATGGAACTTCCCGTTATCTACATCTTGTCACACGATTCAATCGGCGTTGGCGAAGACGGACCTACACACCAACCCATCGAACATCTTGCAGGACTTCGTGCAATGCCACACATGAACGTTTATCGTCCTTGCGACGGTAGGGAAACTACTGCTGCTTGGATTAGCGCACTTACAGGCAAAGACCCGTCTTGTATCGTAGTTTCACGTCAAACTCTTCCCCAACTTGACGGAACGGGTGAAAATGCGTTCAAGGGTGGTTACGTTCTTTGTGATAGCGACAAGAAAACTCCCGACCTTATCCTTATTGCTACGGGTAGTGAAGTTAGCCTTGCTGTTAGCGCTAAGGCTGAACTTAAAGCAAAAGGTATAGACGCTAGGGTTGTTTCAATGCCGTGCGTTGAACTCTTTGAAAAACAGAGTGCAAAATATAAAGAAAGCGTTCTTCCGAACAGCGTTCGTGCAAGGGTTGCAATCGAAGCAGGCTCTCCGATGTGCTGGTACAAGTACGTTGGTATGGACGGTAAGATTATCGGTATGGAAACTTTCGGTGAATCTGCACCTGCTAAGAAGTTGTTTGAAAAATACGGCTTCACGGTTGAAAACGTTGTTAATACCGCAATGGAAGTTGTTAAATAATAAAACAATATAAAACATAAACAAAAAACCGCTATTGAAAATCAATAGCGGTTTTTTTCATTTAATTAACTATTCGCAGTTATGTTTACTATTTAAGCGCTTTATATTTACTTGTAACCACGTCATAGTAACGTTGTTTTGCCATTATGTATTCAACGTAAAGTTGCTTTTGCGCCGGCGAAAAAGATTCAACAAGTTCTTTTTCTGCAAGCACCAAATGGCTTGATGCGACTCTAATTTCACTGTCAACTTCGGCAGTAATTTTGTCCGCTAAGTCTTTAATCGTTTGTGCAACGTCTTCATTTGTTACTTTTTTCTTCATTCTGTTTCTCCTTTAAAATAAAAATGTGCGTCAACAAAGTCAACGCACATAAAACGCAGACTCCGTTGTTGCTACACAAATTAACAGTAAAATGCTAGGCATACTCACCGTTTGGAATCTGCATTTTTACAAATTCTTGTTAGTGAGTATAACCAAAATAAGACAAAGGCATACCTGTGTCTGCTTAGCACTATACTGTATTTAATTTGTGTAGCACAATTAGTATAACACATTTTTATTTTGTTATCAACAGTTTTTTGCAAAAATTAAACCCAACTGTAAAAGTTGGGTAAGTTTAACAATATGCTTTTTAATATTCAATCTTAAAATAATCTAACCACGCTTTAAACTTATCTTGGCAAGATAAACAAGTATCAGTTAAATAACCTTTTTCATTTTTCCATTCTTTAAGTCCACGATAATAATAAAACTTATGCTCTTCATCAATAATAAATGGTACGATATTGTTTGCCAAACATTCCTTAAACATCAAAAGCCTACCAACACGACCGTTTCCGTCTTGAAACGGGTGAATGCTTTCAAAATTTTTGTGAAATTCTAATATCTGTACAAAGGTCTTTCTTTCAATTTCGTTATAATTAGATAAGAGATTTTTCATTTCTTTTTTTACATTTTCTGGACTACAAGTTTGTTCACCGCCTACTTCGTTGGGAAGTTTTTTGTATTCCCCCACGTTAAACCAACTTTTTCTGCTGTCGCTTGTGCCGTTTTTAAGAATAAAATGTAAATCTTTTATCATACTTTCAGAAATGGGCTTTGTAGCATTATCAATTATATAATCAACACATTTAAAATGGTTTGCAGTTTCCACAACGTCGTCAACGTTGACTGCACCCTTTTCTACACCTATGGTATTTGTTTCAAATATATATCTTGTTTGGTCGTGAGTTAAAGTGCTACCTTCAATATGATTTGAATTATAAGTCAATTCAATTTGAATTTTATGGTAAATGCCACCGCTTAATTTTATATCTTTTTGCTCTTTTAGTACGTTTAATAATTGATTATCGCTAAACGTTTTATTATACTCTCTTTCGGGTTTTACTGCGTCCGCAGGTATGTTCCAAGTTTTACCCGTTAAAAACGCACCTGGAACTCTACCATTAGCACAATAATTTCTTACCATTCTATCGGTTACGTTCCATTTCTTCGCAATCTCAGCAACTGAAACAAATTTCATTATCTTTTCCCCTATCTTTTTATATTATTATATTCCTTTATCGGAAATTTGTCAATTAATATATGTGCAAAATTTCCGATATCGGAAATTTTATGCGTTTAAAACTCACAAAATCCTATAATAAATAAAAAAGACACCTTATCAATTTGCCGATAAAGTATCTAATTTATTTTATAAACTAATATTTATTTACTCTTTTTAGTTTTTTTAGTTTTTGTTAGGGCAACTTCTTTTTCCTTGACTGTTTTAACCGTGTTTTTGCGCTTAAATTTTTTATACGCTTTATCACAAGGGTTTTCTACGTCCTTATTGCATAATGGACAGAACTCAAACGAACCGCACATATCTACGCCCAAACTTTCGCTGATTTCCCATTTCATTTTGTCAAGTTCCATTTGTTTTTTTGTTAATGCCATATTTACTTCTCCAAATACCTTTTTATACAATATATCAAATAATTATAAATTTGTCAAAGTATTTTTTGCCATTTCTTGTTTGCGACATTTTTAGACACTCATCTCCCCTAGTTCTACTTGCGCAGTTTTCAAGTTCATATCGCTAAGCTCTTTAAGTTCAAAAAACTTGCCTCGTTTTGCCATAAGTTCATCATAAGTACCTATTTCAACAGCAACGCCGTTATCCATAACCACAATTCTATCCGCATCACGAATAGTAGATAAGCAGTGTGCAACAATAAAGGTGGTTCTTCCCTTTATGGAAGAAGATATTGCCTTTTGAACGTGATATTCTGAAATATTATCAAGTGCAGACGTCGCTTCGTCAAGTATTAAAATCTTAGGATTTCTAATAAGCGCACGAGCAATAGTTATCCTTTGTTTTTGCCCACCCGAAAGTTTATCACCGTGTTCGCCTATTATCGTATCTAAACCGTTAGGCAAATCTTTGATAAACTCATTAAGGTTTGCCATTTCAACAACCGACTGCAACTGCTGTTCGGTATAATGCTCTAAACCATAGGTAATATTTTCCCTTATAGTACCCGAAAAAAGTATACTGTTTTGCGGAACGACAGATATATTATGACGGTAAACAGAAAGATTGATATCGTTTATGTTTTTTCCGTCAATATAGATATTGCCTTGCACGGGTTTTAAAAACCCGATTATCATATTCATCACGGTTGACTTGCCCGAACCCGATGCACCGACAAATGCTATACACTCGCCCGCCTTTACGTCAAGGTCAAGTCCATCAACCACGTTTTGTTCAGTGTCGGGATATCTATAACTTACTTTGTCAAACTTAACGCTACCTGACACTGACGGAACTTTTGCCTTACCGACTGTTACTTCAACGTCGGTTGCGTTCATAATTTCCGAAACGGACGAAAGTGCTTCAAGCCCCGACCCAACCGTAGGTATAAAGTTTATAAGTGACGACACCGAATTGCTTATTTGCGTAAACAATGTTTGGTAAAGCATTATGTCGCCCACACCTATAACCTTTTGCAATGCCAGGAACACGCAAAAACCTAAACAAATGGCGTTCATTAGCGAATGCACTACCCACGACCACGCACCAAAACTTGCTGTGTTTTTGTCCACTTTAAGCCCTGCTTGCGTTAATCCCGTTATGGTCTTTTTGAAAGATGAAATTTCCACTTTTTCCAAACCGTGTGATTTTGTTACAGGCATCATTTCAAGCATATTAGTCATTTTGGCGGATAAGTTTTCCGTTTGCACCCTGTAATCACGGTAGCCTTTACGAAGTTTTCCGTTAAAATACTTTGCCATAAACACGTCTATTGGCACTATTACAAGGAAAAACAACGCCACCAGATAGTTTGTTGTAAGCGCTATTATAAGTGCGCCAAGCACTGAAAGTATACACGGCGCAAAACTGTTTAACAATGAACTGAATAATCCGTCAACGGCTTCCGTATCTTTTAAGAACTTTGATTGAACTTTGCCCGACTCTATGTCCTTATGGTATGTAATTGATAGGCTTTGAAGTTTTCTAACCACGCTTGCCTTTACGCCCGCACCCGTAGTTCTTACTATTTTACTTGTAATACGCCAACGCCATTTGGTTGTTGGAACGTTTATTATAATAAGCACAAACATAATTACGGCGTTTATCAATATGAAATTTAACGCCTGGTTAGAAAGACCTGTTTCCGAAGTAAGCGCTTCGGTAACAGTATTTACTACGTTTGCTGTAAGCACGGGATTTATTAAAGACGGCGAATACATTAAAATCAGCACTATTGAAGATAAAATTATTCCACCGATGTTTAATTTTATAAGTTTTGAAAAAAAATTGTTTTTTGGTTTGCCTGAACGTGTTAATTGTTCAGTAAACAAATAATCGTAGTCTGGGATAACGTTGTCGCTTCTTTTTAGTCGTCGCTTAGGTTTTTCGTCCTGTTTCATAAGGTTTTACCGTCCTAAAAATAGTAAAGACTTTAACTTTTTACGGTTAAAGTCTTTTGGTTGCGTTTAATATAACACAATAAAATATTATTGTCAATAGTTTTTTCAAAAATAAATTTTATTTTTTTATTTTA
>JAGASB010000258.1 GCA_017621955.1 Clostridia bacterium
AACGAGAAATTAACGCTAAGTCATAAGCAGTTGTATAATGATTATCATTGTGCAGACCGTGCGGGTTTACAAAATTACTATTTAATGCCCCGATTTTTTTAGCCGTTTCATTCATTAGTAGGCTAAATTTTTCAATACTACCACTGCAATAAACAGCAAGTGTTTCAGCACAATCGTTTCCCGACCTTAGCATCAAACCGTATAATAGGTCCTTTACGCTAAGTTTTTCCCCAACTTCAAGATAAATACTAGAACCTTCAACACCCACAGTTTTATCAGTGACGGTAATAACGTCGCTTATATTACAGTTTTCAATAATACAAATTGCCGTTAATATCTTAGTCGTACTTGCCATATATTTTTTTTCATAAGCATTATTTTCAAATAAAACTCTACCTGAGTTTACGTCCATTATTATTTCACTAACTGAGTTGGTATATGCAACTACGTTAAAATTATTTTGGTTGAAAATCATAATAGAAAACAGCGTTAATATTAAAGAAAACACAATAGTTTTATATATTTTTTTCATCTTTTAATTCACTTATAAAGTCCGAAACTTTGTCAATTAATTTTTCATAAGAATTTCCAGCAACATTTAATAGCTTAAATTTGTCGTTTTCTTTTAATAAAAAGCCACAAGGTTTTACAGATACAACTGCACCGTTCCCTGCTGAAAACGGTAAATCCGACGAACTGTTGAATATGCCAAGTTTTCCGTATTCACCGCCACCGGATAATATTCCAACCGTAATTTTTGATACAGGAATAATAATTTCACCGCTTTCGGTTTTTAATGGACTACCAAAAACCGTGTTAGCGTCAATAATCGTACTTAAATTCTTTAACGTTGTTTCTATTGTTTCATTGATTTTGTTTTGTTTTTTTTCTGATTGCATAAATCACTTTCCCCACTATAATTTTAATAAAACTCATAAATATCATAAGTAAATTAAATAATACAACTGAATCTATAAAGATGTCTAAATTGAAATTTTCGTTTTCATTGGTAATAATTTTGTTATAAAAATCAAAATAAGGTTTTTTATGATAAAAAAACCACGAAAATTGTCTTGCAACATAGTTATGAATAAAATTTATCATTGTTAAATTATAGGAACTTTTACCTTGAACTTCAACTATTGAATTAAATTTAATCAGGTGGTAGTCTCTTATCGGCTCAATACTTTTACGCATATTAAACACGCTTTTATAAGGTATAAAAAAAGCTTTTTTCTTTGTTAAATGAATAAATATTCCATCTTTTTTTGCTTCAATATAACCTGAAAACATATTAATATCGAATAAACGTATATTGTAAAACACCTTTTTTTGACTATTTATATAGCACGCATCAACCCCTAAAAATATCGGAAAAATTATAATAATAAATATTATTAAAACGACCATTAACACATTAATAATATTTGCATTAAAATTTTTAATATACAAAAAAACACCCTAAACAATGGGTGTTTTCAATATAAAAAGATATATAATAATTAAAATTTTTCCACGTCTTCGCCTTGCAAAAAGTCAGGAATTTCTTCCTCATTAATATCAGGAAGCTCAAAGTCATCAGCGGAAGTGTTTGAAACTTCTTCATTATGTGTGACAGAATCATCACTAGAAACTGCTGTTTCTTCAACGTAAACATCCTTACGATACAAATAGCCGTCATCATCTTTGTTGTTGCCACGAATGAGCTGAATTTTATTTATAAGTTCATCATAATCCGGCAGTTCATCAAGTGAAGATATTTGAAATCTTTTTAAGAATTTATCAGTAGTACCAAAAAGCACTGGCTTACCTACGGCATCTTTTCTACCAACAGGTTCTATTACACCAAGTTCTAAAAGTTTTTGAACAGCATATTCACTATTACCCCTAATCTCTTCAAGGTCTATACGAGTTACGGGTTGCTTGTACGCAATTATTGCTGCAACTTCAAGCATACTTTTTGAAAGTTCCCTTTCTTTAATCGGGTTTAAAACAGATGAAACTTCTTCTGAATATGTAGGATTAGAACAAAATTGTAGTTTTTTATTAAATTTTAATAATTGAACGCCACTATCACCAGAATATTTTTCTTGCAAAGTTTCTACTGCATTTAATATATCTTTATCTGAAATTTCAAGTTTTTCAGCAATATCTGAAATTGCAACTTGCGTGCCAGACACAAATAAAATAGATTCAATTATATTCGTCAATTTCTCCAAGTTCTTCATTTCTATCATCCCTCAACGTTATCGTTATATCGTCAAAAATTCCGTTTTGCTCTACTGTTATATATTGGTGTTTAAGAAGTTCAAGCATCGCTTGAAAAGTTGTAATAAGTTCGTTTTTTGTGTAATAGCTTGAAAACATTTCAAAAAAGCTTGCCTCTTTTTTATCTAGAAGTATTGTTCTTATATGGTCGATTTTATCTCTAACGGTAAATACTTCTTTGGGTATTTCTTTCAATACATTTTCTTGACGTTTTTTATCGTCCACTCTCATTAAAAGTTTTGAAAACGCAGAAATTAAACCATCAAGATTAAAATCGCTATAAACAATCTTAACGTCGCCTACTGATTTATCTGGTTCTTTATAAAACCTTGAAACGTTTTCTTGTTCTTTTAGTTTTTCGCTTGCTTCCTTAAAGAGTTTATACTCTTCGAGTTGACGGATAAGCGCTGTTTCAGGGTCTTCAATATCGTCAAGATATTCTTCTATGCGTGGTAAAATAGACTTCGACTTTATTTCAAGCAGTGTTGCCGCCATATTTAAGTATTCGCTTGCTTTGTCAACGTCTAATATACTAACACCGTTAATATATGCCAAAAACTGCTCTGTAACTTGCGAAACAAAAACGTCTTTTATTTCTATCTTTGCTTCTTTTATTAAATGGAGCAATAAGTCTAACGGCCCTTCAAAATTATCAAGTTTTGT
The DNA here is from genome assembly GCA_017621955.1 of Clostridia bacterium. Next base: position 2,932 of record JAGASB010000258.1, read on the forward strand.
AGAATAGTCAACGACCGATTCAAATTCTGCCATTATATAATTAACCCCCAAAACAACTTGATAGGAACTTCAATTATTCCTACAACAAATTCTATCACTATGCCCAAAATATTAAAATATACAATTCCTGTTATTTGTGCGAATATGCTTAAACCAAACAATGCGTATAATATAAAAATGCCTTTTGTTTTCAAAAACCAATATACTCTACCACGTCTTTTGCAAAACACGTCAACAACTCTAAACCCGTCAAGCGGATATATTGGAAGTAAGTTAAAAACAAAAAACGAAAGACACATTGTAAATATAAAGC
>JAGASB010000259.1 GCA_017621955.1 Clostridia bacterium
CCTTGCCCCGACGGAGCCATTTCCAAAGACGTTACCGTCTCGCCAAAGTCTGCCGCCCAAGCATCAAAATAATTGATGCCGATTTCCTTTAAGGTCTCAGAACCAAGATATGTTTGCATCGTATACATTTCCGTCATTGAGTTGGAAATTGGTGTACCCGTTGCAAAAACCACACCCTTGTCTCCACCGTGCAATTCATTGATATACTCACACTTTAATTTAAGGTCAGTCGCTCTTTGGCTTGCAGCAGTAGAAATACCTGCTACGTTATTCATTTTTGTAAATAAGAACAAGTTTTTATAGTTATGTGCTTCATCAACAAATAGGAAGTCAACACCCAAACTTTCAAAGGTTAATACGTCATCTTTCTTCGTATCGTCCATAAGTTTTTTTAGTTGCGCTTCTCTATTTTTCTTAATACGTTCAAGGTTCTTTACAGCACCTCTTGGATGACTGTTCTCTTCCCATTGCGCCACAATCGTTTCTTCGATTCTATCTATTTCTTCTCTAAGTTTCTTGATTTGACGTTCTGCCGAAATAGGTATCTTTGCAAACGAGCTTTGAGCGATAATAATACCGTCCCAATCTCCAAGTGCCACCTTAGATACAAACTTTTTACGGTTTTCTTTTTCAAAATCTTCCTTAGATGCAACAAGTAGTTTTGCATTAGGGAGCAAGTTTCTTAAATCGTTTGCCCATTGTTGAACGATATGATTAGGAACGACAAACATACACTTTCTTGCAATTCCGTGTTGTCTTAACTTCCACATAGTTGCGCCCATCGTATAGGTTTTACCTGAACCTACAACGTGGTGTAAAAGCGTGTTATCGCCCGTCATACTTATTCTCGCAACGGCATCTTTTTGATGTGGACGTAATTCGATATTCGGGTTCATTTCGGGAAACTTCAAATAGCTTCCGTCATACGACGGCAACCTGATTTGATTGAATAGGTCGTTATATCTATCTACCAATTCATCTCTTCTATCAGGGTCTGAGAATATCCAATCTTTGAACTCTTCCCTTATCTTGTTTTGCTTTTCTCTTGCCGCTATTGTCTCGGCTTGATTAAGTACCCTTTTCTCTTTTCCGTCCTCTTCTATGGTGTCGTAAATTTTGGTATCCCTAAGGTTTAAGCAATCTTCAAACAAACGATATGCGCTTGCTCTACCCGTGCCGTAAACCTCGTGAACTTTCATCCAAGCGTGATTTCTAAGATATTGCGATTTGTCAATTCGCCAACTGCTATCGTGGGGATTAAAATAAATTGAAACACCGTCGTCATAGTAGTAAGGTATATCCAAAATCTTCATTAAGAATTTTTTGTAATACTTTGTGTCTACCCAACTTGCACCGATTCGCACGGAGATTTCACTCGCCGTTAGCGGTTCAGGTTGTACCTTTTCTAAGGCTTCAACATTTCTTTCAAAACCCCTATTAGGAAATTCTAGAGAAAATGCACTTGCAAGAGCCAATTTCTTCTTTACGTTCCCCGATAAATAGCGTTCTGCAATCTCAAAACCTGAATACTTATCTTCGATATTGACTTCTGCGGGGTCTCTATATACGGCATCTCCAAGTTCGGAAATAACAGTATCGTAGTCCTTTTTCGTCAACTCTTCGATATAGGCAATATCTACTTTTCCACGCTCGTTCATTGAAATATGTAATGCTTCGTAGCAGTCGTCGGTTTGTGTTGGAACAACGTAGGCTTTTATCGTTCTCTTAGAGAAAATATCTGCCTTTGTTGCCGTTTTCTTATCTTCCGATACGTTTTCACAAGCAAACAACAACGCACTATCCGCATCTTCTCTGAACAACTTAGTATTTGTTTGGCTATTAAGTATTCCGTACTTATTTACAAAACGGTCATATCTTTCGTTTAATTCCCATTGAGCAATTTTCAACTGCTCATCAGAACACCCTGCAATCTGCATATCAAGAATTTCACGGATATTCTTACGAAGTCCTATCATTCCCTTAATACGTTGAAAGGCATCTTGTGGACGTTTGGGTATTTCCCTTTCTTCCATAGTGTCGCCTACACGCATATACAGCTTGTCGTTGACAACCTTATAGCAAAGTGATTTGATGTCGTAATCTACTTCAATTTCGCTTTTCGTGTCGGTTATTGTCGAACTTTCGGGGTTAATGTAGAAATTTGCAGGTAGTTTCTCTATTGCTTCATTCAAGGCAACGGATAATTCTCTGCCATCAGGCTGAACAGTTACGTCCAAAGCACCATACATACCGTGTTCTTTGACAAACTTACCCAACACCATTTCGGGATGTTGAATAAAGTAGTTGTTTATTTCATATCCTTCTTCCGTTTTGCCTGTTGCTAACCACTCCGTATTATTTGTGTCGGCGTTTATCTGCTCTTCACGTTTACGGAAAAATAAGATGTCGGCAACAACTTCCGTATTTGCGGTAGTCTTAAAAGCATTATTCGGTAGTCTTATAGCACCAATGAGTTCTGCCCTGTCCGCAAAATATTTTCTTACGGTTGGGTTCAGTTTATCCATTGTGCCTTTACTCGTTATTACTGCCATTAGACCGTTCGGTTTCAACTTGTCAATGGACTTAGCAATAAAGTAGTCGTGGATATAGAAATTGTTTTTTGCGTATTCGCTATCGAACACGCTGTACGCACCAAACGGCACGTTAGATACAACTAAATCAAAACTATCGTTGGTAAATGACGTTTGCTCATAACCCTTAATCTGAATATTTGCGTTGGGGTAGAGTTTACTTGCAATTTTGCCCGTCAACGTGTCAAGTTCAACACCGTATAACCTTGCATTTTCGCTTATTTCTTTCGGCATAAAACCAAAGAAATTACCCGTTCCAAGCGCAGGTTCAAGTATTCGGTTATTTGCTCCCACACCAAATCTTTTTAGTGCAGAATACATACCGTCTATGACTTCTTTTGATGTGTAATGGGCGTTGAGAACGCTTCCTTTTGCGCCACTATACTCTTCTTCGGTTAGTAATCCTTTTAAGATTTCATACTCGTTTTGCCAATTCTCATCAAGTTCGTCAAAGGCTTTCGCAAGACCGCCCCAACCTACATACTTTGCAAGAATTTTTCGTTCTTCGGGCGTTGCTTCCCTATTCTCACGATAGAGCTTTTTCATTGTTTCTATCGCTTCAACGTTAGACTGAAAACGTGCTTTCGCTCCACCAAGCTCGCCTTGACTAAACCCTATTTCGTTTAAGTCGGTATTCTCTATTTGCGGCTGTGTATCTACCCTTTCAATAGGCTTTAATACACCGCTTTCGATTAGTTTTTCCCAATCTTCGTCCTCTTCGGCATCTAAGTCAACGGCGCTTTCGTCCGTTTTCTCTTCTACCTCAGGCTCTTCGATTTCGTGTTTACAGTATTCCTTATGGAAATAAACCGTAAAATCTGCACCATTAGCGTTTACACTTTCTACTTCCTTTCTTTCTTCAAGTTCCTGTTTCAGTTCGTCTGAGTGTTCTAAAACAAATTTGTAAATATTTCCGAACGACCAATAGTTATATGCACCGTTCCAAGTGTATCTCGTTCCTCGTTTTACCATTGAATCGGCAATAGCCGTAATACGGCTTTCGTCAGTTCCATATCGTTGCGCTCGATAACTTTCATACTCTTCTTTTTCCGATGCGGTCAAATACTTGTCGTCGTCGATTAAGTCAGCTATCCATACTGCGACCTGCGACCATTTGAGTTTTGCTTCTGCAATAGTTTCTTTGGTTTCGGAGTTTTTCCAAACCATACTAATACCACGTGCATCGTGGCTTGTACTGTATTCTCCGTCGCCACTACCGCCTATGCCGTATTCTTTCTTCAAGAAGTCTGCAAAGTCTCTTTCAGTAGGATTTTGGGAATACGTATCACAAATACGCATTTTCCCGTTCTCGAACCCACTACCACGTTTCAAGATTTTTTCAATCAGTTTATCAACGTTTTCTTGATAATCTTCTCCGTCCTTAGGCTTGTTTTCGTCCATAAGGTCAAACAAAGAAAATTGCTGTTGCGGGTTCTTACGTTTTCTTTCCTTTATGGGTTTTCCTTTTGGTTTTTCTTGTGGCTCTTCATCTACGATTTCCTCTAACTCGTCAAGGTCAATATCTTCATA
>JAGASB010000260.1 GCA_017621955.1 Clostridia bacterium
GCCTTCTCCTTTGGTGTTCTTATACCCAAAGTAGCCCATAAGCATATATTTTTGCGCAGATGTTAATTTGCTGGCTTGCAAGTATCTTTGCACGGCTGTTTTCTTGTTCGTTGAGTTCTCGACCAGTAAAGGAACTTCTGCAAGCGCAAGTGCCATTTTCTCAATCGGAACTATTTGACCAAACAAATACAACTTAGTATCCGCATCGTAATAATAACTGCGATAACGGAAAGGATTGACATTACCGATATGGTTTTCATCGGTAATAATTACGTTGTTAGCATTTGAAACTACGTTATTGCCCCACGCATCATATGTATATTTTACCACAACTGCGCCACTTGCGTCAAGCAATGCAATTACGTTGCCGAGAATATCTTTTCTGTAGAAATAGGTATTTTCAACATGTTTTACCGAAGAAACACCACTATGGTCATAGAAGAATTCCAAATCGTTGCTTTGCTTGAGCAATCTGCCTTGGCTATCATAAATATACGATATACCGTCTTTCGCAATTCTTCTACCTTGCCCGTCATAACTAAATTGAACGCCGTTATAACTTGTAACACGTCTATTCGTCCAACCAAGTATTTTACCCCTATACGTGGTTTGCACGTTCGTCGTTTCGTTATAAGCGCATTCTTCGCCGTTAAATGCCAACAGTTTATCCCCGTCATAAATATATACCTTGTCTTCAGAATCCAATTCTTCGATATCAATTGCATTCTTTAATGTAAAGGTAAATTTACGTTGCTTAAGAATGTTACCATTATTATCGTAAGAGAACAATACCGTTTTATTCATTACCTTGTTATCTTCACGGATAAGGCGATTAAGTGCATCATATTGATAACGGATTGCAAGTTCACCGTTTTCATATACCTTTTCGATATTACCCATTACATCGTAAGCATATCTCAAACTATCCACAAGCGCAAAGTTTTCACCATACTTGTTGCCAAAACGAATCGTTGCAGGCATATTCGTTGCATGGTCTCCCACCTTACGATATACAATACTTTCTTCGGCAATCTTATCAGTGCCAATGCAAATTGCTTTACCTTTATTTCTACCCAAAACGTCAAGTTTCGGTTTTACAGTACTACCGTTAACGGTAATAGTTTCCAACGCCTGCGTAGAATCGGTTTTATAGCCATATGTGTATTCTTGCGGAACTGTACCTACAATCGTTTTCTTTGCAAGTTTACCCGCAGAATTATAAGCATACGCTTCTCCATAACCACTAGGAATTTGCACATCGCTACTATCTACTTCGTAAACTGCCGTTACGTTATCAAGCTCATCACGTTCAAACTTATAATTTTTGCCTGTAATTTTATCCTTCGAGATATCGAGTTGACCTTTCTTGTCGTAAACGTTTTCAATCTGAACATTATATTACGACTATTACAATAAGACCATACTTTTTACATGAAATTTGGAATAATCCCCATCAACATTCAAGTTAATAGGGATTATCTTCTCTTTTAGGTTAAATGATATATTTTCACTTGTCGGAGCTACGTCTTTTACTTATAATCATCAAAACGACTATAATAACAACATCTAAAATAATCGAAAAAAGTAAAACGATAGACATAATCCCCAAACAAAACATACTACTATTTGTAATCTTCCACAATATTATCATCAATATCATAGAGCATACCGATAGAGCATAGCCTTTAACTTGAAGAAACAGCAACGATTTAATAACCCCATGTGTAGAGATCGACTGTCCTCCAATTGCTTTAAAAAACAAACTCATTTTTTTATTAATCTTTACTTTTGGGAAAACCTTATCATTTATTATATCATGCAAATTCCATTGCTCGAATAAAGGTAAAAACCAAATAAGGTTAATAAGTAGTATAATCATTACCCATTTAAGAATCATATATTACCATCCTGATACAAATAATCCAATAAATCCATCAATGAAATTAAATCCAGCGGAACCAACACCCAACCAAGTTAATGCCCCAGCCATCATTTTTGCTTGCTGAACCGCAAGAGCTTTCCCCAAACGATTCGCAACATTAGTTAATGCGGCTTGCGCATATCTTGCACTTGAATAATAACCACTAGCTTGACGCGACAATACTTTGTTCACCGAATTAATAGCCTTTTGAACTTTAGGGGCAGCATTTGAAGCCGCAGTATTACGAGCACCTGCTCCACCAAGGAAACTAGCCAATCCTCCAATAATTGCACTTACCCCCACTTTCAACCAGTTGATTTCATCGATACCTTTTCCAGAAATAAGTTGTGAAGCAACATTCGACTACGATCACCGATACCCGTATATCGCACTTTTCCTTCCGCGTCTCTCAAAAGATAATTCCCAACTTCTGTCACGGATTCACTAGCCGTCTTTGTTGCAGGCAGCCCTTGAATGCCTTGATATACTTTACCGCCAATAAAACTACCAATGATACTTCCAATGGCTGCACCGAGTTCAAAACTACCGCCCAACGCCTCGCTAATATAACCACCTGCAATACCAAGTGTTCCCGACCCAATCAAACTTGCGCCAAGACCTTGCATACCAGGGACAAAACATAAAGCTATGCCAGCAACAATATCCAAGCCAGACGAAATTAGGCTTGCTATTTTACTGTCAACGACTGCGCCATAACGATGCACTTTTTGCTTGTATCTATCGACATCTTCCATAAACGCAAAATGTGGAAAAACTATAGGAAAATAAAGGATTTCTGTTTATTTTGGCGTTATTTTCGTTGTAATACTACAAGAGTCTCGACGTGCTTGGTTTGGGCAAACATATCAAATGGTCTAATATATGAAATATTATAATCTAAATTAGTATCTTCGCTTTTTATTAGTTGTCCATTAACAACTTTTAACGTACCCGTAAGAATCCCTACATCCCTTGCTAACGTTGACGGCATACACGAAACGTAAACAATTTTATCTATACTGCTACTCTTTATAGCGTTTAACACTTTAATGTCACAGCCTTTTCTTGGCGGGTCTAAAACAACACAAATTTTTGCGTTTTGAGACTTTTGCTCTGCGATTATGTCTGGTATAATATCCTCGCATTTCCCTTGAAAATTTATAACTTTTTCATTAAGCCCGTTAATCAAAGCTAATTCGTTTGCACAAGATACGGCTTCTGGGATAATTTCAACCCCAATAGCCTTTTTAGCGTTCTTTGCTAACAGTGCAGTCATTAAGCCTGCCCCACTATACGCATCAATAACAACAGTGTTTTCGTCTGCACCAACAAGTTCCCTAACAGTTGAATATAATTTTGAGCAAACAGAGTTATTTACTTGCATAAAACTTTGTACGCCTATTTTATATTTCAAGCCTAGCATTTCCGCTGTATAATCGGGTGCACCGTAATGCAATATAAACTCATCACCAAAAATAACGTTTGTCATTTTATTGTTTACATTTTGATAAAGTGAGAAGTTGTATTTTAAATCTTGTTTTAATATATCAATAAGTATTTCTGCACGTTTAAGTTTTTTTGTTGGCGTTACAACGGTCACAATAAGGTTGCCCTTAACATCTTTTACGGTAATTTCACGGATATCACCACTACCGTCTTGTTCATTATACCCAACTATACCACATTCGTCAATATATCTTTTAAACGCATAAATAACGTTTTCCGTCCAAGGTGCATTTATAATGCAGTCGTCTATCGGTATTACCCTATGCGAGTTTTCGGCATAAAACCCTACTTCTGTGCCACGAGAAGAATTTACCACCGGTAGTTGAAGTTTATTCCTATAACGGAATTGGTCATCGCCTTTAACCGTCGGTTTAACGTCAACGTCTATGTTTGCTATTTTCTTAAATGCCAGTGCAATATTTTCTTCTTTAATTTTTAGTTGATTTATGTATTTTACGTGCTGTAATTGACAACCACCGCATTTACTAAAAACCGGGCATTTTGCCCTTACTCTAATTTCCGCAGGTGTTAAAACTTCAAGCACTTTTCCATAAGCACATTTTGAAGTTACTTTAAGCACCTTGTAGCGAACTTTTTCGCCAATAAGAGTAAACGGAACAAATACTACTGTTCCGTTTTGCTTAATTATTCCTTCGCCGTTTGAGCCTATCCCCGAAACGACACCCACCAACTCTTCATTTTTTTCCATTTGAATTTAACCTATCTAATTATTCTGCTTAGGTATTTATTTATAAAAAATCTTACAACAAAAACAAATCTATCGTAAATAATAAAAAATATTATCGAAATTAAGCCCACCCCGATTAGAGCATATTTACTAATCCATTCAGGAAGTCCTGTAAATAATCCACCCATTATCATTGTGTAATAAAAATACAACCCGTAAGCTGCTATTATAAACCAAATCAACCCTATAATAAAAGCTAAACGTTTATTAACAGCTTTTTCACTCATTTTGTATTTCACAATCGGATACACACCGAAAAAACAAAAATATGCAGGAAATACTAATGACAAAATGTTAAAACCACTGCATAAAAACGCTATTACACCACCAGCAAGATAACAAAGCAAGCTACCTTTATATGAGTTTAAGTACAACGGCATAATTACAAACGCCGAAGATAGTACCATAGAAAATATGTCAGCAAACTCAAAAAAAGCGCCCACTATTAAACAAATTGCAGTCAGCGATGCCGAAACAGCTGATAGTGCTATAACTTTACTTTTCATTATCTACAACAAATGCTACAAAGCATATCCATACAACACCACGTTGCACAGAACGAAAGACAACTGTTGGTATCAACACCACCCATCTGGCGATTAGCTTGTTGGTTAGCGTCTTGACTATAAGCATTTTCAGAACGGAATTGCCTATCGTTATATTCCATTTTTTGTTTTAGTTTTGAAAAAGATTCGGAATATTTTTGATTATGTGGGTCCATTGAAATAGCGATTTCAAGTTGTTTCTTACTTTCATTTATCCAATTCTTTTTATAGAAAATTACCGACTGTAAATAGTGCCATTCAGCATCCCTATCTGTAAAATCATCAAGTCTTTCTTGTGCCAAAGCGATATTGCCACTTCTAATAAACTTTTCAACATCAGAATAATCATTGTCATAAAAGTTATCCGCATTAACTTTCTTTCTTGAAGCAATGATTTCGTGATAAGCTGTTTCAACTTTTGTAAGGTTGCGTGCAGCAATATTACCAACTTCGCCTTCACAAAAACGCTCATTAGAATATTTTTCTTTTAAACTGCGATACGCCACTTCAACTTCTTCATCAGTTGCGTTTTCAGTTAATCCTAAAATTTTGTAGAATTCTTGCATTTTATATTCTCCATTATTTGTTTTGTTTGTACGCTTAGACCCCTAAACAGTACGTTATCAGTTAAATCGTGATTAAATTTATAATTAAGATTTTTAGCCAATTCTGCAATTCTTGTAAGTACAGCTGAAAAAACCATTATTATATCTACTTGTTTTTCTTTAATAAGTGTATCTTTATCGTGAACATCTTTATAAGCATTGACAAATACGTTGTAATTCTTATTTTTAATGTCTTTATCAAAGTCGTCTAAGGCGTCTATAAGATATATCCATTTGCCTAAATTATACGCTAATTCCAAAATTTCAGCAGTGCATACTTCCCCAAGTAAAACTTTAACCACATCTTGCATCATATTGCCAAATGGATCGGCTATAACGTCGATGCTATCACAGTTTTCCTTTTCAAGCACAATAAGTTCTGCGTAGCGATTTTTTACAATAGAATCAAGTTCCGGCTCCGCTAATTTTGCCCTTTTGTATGCTTTGGAAAAAAACGCTCTCTTAAAACGACCTTTACCATTATCCATTACGTCGTCGTTAAGCTTATAACGTGCCAAAATAACGTTTAGCGCTGCAATCCTTTCAGTTAATTTATCAAGGACAGCAATGGGGCGTTTTCTTATTCGGTGTATAACACAATGTTGTTTTTCTATTTTAACGTCTACGTCTGCTAAATTATGCAATAGCACAGATAAAAAAGCTAAATCATAGTTAAGGACAAGTCTTCCTTTTTGACCACAAACCTTACCGATACCCTTACATAGTCCACAATACATTGCCTTATATAGCACCGTATCTTTCACATATAAATTTGGAAAATCAGTTTTTACATAACCAAACATTAAACTCTTTTCCTTAAAACTAAACCAACTTTTTTATAAACTTTATTAAGCGTTCTATACGCAAGTCTTTCCGCTCTTTCAGCACCGTTTTTAAGCACTTCATCAAGATAAGCTTTATCACCTAAAAGCTTATTCTTTTCTTGTCTAATGGGTTCAATTACGGAAGCTACCACTTCGCCAACCGCAAGCTTAAAATCACCATAACCTTTACCTACAAATTCTTTTTCCGCATCTTCAAACGTTTTATCAGTAAAAGCACAGTAAATAGACAACAAATTACTAATACCAGGTTTTTCAGGCGAATAAACAATTTTATCGTCACTATCAGTAACCGCACGCTTAAACTTACGCAATACTGTTGCAGGGTCGTCATCCATTGATATAAACGCATTTAAGTTTGCATCAGACTTACTCATTTTTCTTTCGGGTTCTGCAAGACTCATTACCCTTGCAGCTGATTTTCCTATATATCCCTCAGGCACCTTAAAGGTTTCACCAAACCTATTGTTAAAACGAATAGCCAAATCCCTTGCAAGTTCTAAGTGTTGCTTTTGGTCAGCACCTATCGGAACTAATTCAGTTTGATATAAAAGTATATCGGCCGCCATCAAAACGGGATAATCCATAAGTCCCATATTAATATTATCTTCGTGTTTTTGACTCTTATCCTTAAACTGAGTCATTCTTGAAAGTTCACCAGGATAACATATTGTATTTAGCACCCAAGCAAGTTCAGCGTGCGCTGAAACGTGCGATTGAGCAAACAAAATCGACCTTTCGGGGTCAATACCGCAAGCGATATATAAAGCTGCAAGTTCATAAGTGTTTTTTCTTAAAATTGCAGGGTCCTGTTTTACTGTAAGCGTGTGTAAGTCAGCAATTGAAAACACGCTATTATAATCGTCTTGTAGTTTCTTAAAATTACGAAGTGCGCCTAAATAGTTTCCTATGGTTAAAATTCCACTCGGCTGTATTGCGCTAAACAAAACTTTCTTATCTTCCATTATACTATTCCTTACTTAAATTATCCTTGAAATTATTTAGATATAAACCCCATAACCGCTTCAACAGTGCTGTTTCTATCAATAACTTGATTAAATCTTACTGTTTTAGTTTTAAGCTCTCTTATCTTTTCAGGTATTGGTGCGGCTGTTTCAGACATAAGCATTTCAGCAGACTTAAACGCATCTTGCGACGCACTACCCTTGATTGCTTTTAGAACGTCTTGTGCAAATTTATAAGGACTTGCCGTTGAAACTACTACTAAACAGTTAGAGTCATCAATAGTTTTATAGTCCATAGCAACGTCGTAAGCAACTGCTGTGTGTGGGTCAAGCACATAACCGTACTCATCAAACACATCCGAAATCGTTTCTGAACATTCGCTTTCATCGGTATATCCACCGTAAAACTCTTTGTCAAGTGCATCTTTTTCTTGTTTAGAAATATTATATACTCCGTTGACTTTTAGTTCAGACATTCTTTGTTCTGTCAATGAACAGTCACGTCCTGAAAGTTCAAATATTAAACGCTCTAAATTACTTTAAATAAGTATATCCATTGAAGGCGACATCGTCTTAAAGAATTCACGATTTTTGTCATAAGTACCACTTGCAAAAAACTCGGTTAAAACGTTATTTGAGTTTGATGCACAAACAAGTTTCCCCACAGGTAATCCCATTTTCTTAGCATAATAGCCAGCCAAAATATTACCAAAATTACCTGTTGGAACTACAAAGTCAACCTTGTCACCCATACTAATTTCACCACAAGAAACCAAATCGCAGTACGCTGAAAAATAATAAGTAATTTGTGGTGCTAATCTACCAAAGTTCATTGAGTTAGCACTTGAAAGTACAACTCCTTTATTCAATAGTTCACTATTTACCTTTTTGCTTGTAAAAATATTTTTAACCGCAGTTTGACAATCATCAAAATTACCTTTAACTGCAACAACGTTAACGTTTTCACCCTCTTGCGTGCGCATTTGCAATTTTTGCATATCGCTTACGCCGTCACTTGGGTAAAAAACCATAATTTTAATGCCATTTGCGTCCTTAAACCCTTCAAGTGCCGCCTTACCTGTATCGCCACTTGTAGCAACAAGAATAAGAACTTCTTCCTTTATACCGCTTATATCACAGCCTTTTCTCAATAAATAAGGTAAAAGTGTAAGTGCAACGTCCTTAAATGCAAGTGTTGGCCCGTGGAAAAGTTCCATAATAAAAGTTTTATCATCTAACTTAACAATGGGCGCTGCATCGTTATCTTCAAACTTACCATAAGCACTCTTACACGCACATAATAAATCTTTATAATCGTACTCTTCAAGGTACTTATGCAAAACGAAACACGCACGTTCAGCATAATTCATATCTATCATATCGGCTAAATCTTGCAAGCTTACACTAGGAAAATATTCAGGGACAAACAGTCCACCATCGTCAGCTAATCCTTTTGCTATTGCAGTTGCAGCACAGCTTACTTCATCTTTGCCCCTAGTACTAATAAATCTCATAAACACTCCGTAACAATAATAAAAAAGTCGGAAAAAAACTTCCGACTTTTATTTTACACCATTTTGATAGTAAAAAGCAACTTAATCAACGTACTTTAATACAAACTCAGGTAAATCTTCTTTCGCGGCACTACAAGTTAAAACAAATTTAACGTCGTAATCTTGTTCAAGTTTATACATTGCGGTAAAAATGTTACCAAGC
>JAGASB010000261.1 GCA_017621955.1 Clostridia bacterium
ACAAGAAAGGTGTGTTTGGTATGTTTACGGGAGACGAAGAAGAAGTACGTTTTATCGTAGATAAATCAATGTTGGACGTGGTGTTTGATAGATTTGGTAAAAACATACAACTGATGCAACACGATGAGGATAAATACACATTTACGGCTAACGTTCAAGTAAGCCCAATATTTATGGGGTGGTGTTGTGCTTTTGGAGAAAAAATAAAAGTAGTTGCACCTGAGAGCGTTGTGGAGCAAATTAAAGAACATATAAAAATTATTTCAAGCGCATACGATTAAAATATAAGAAAAAAATACGATATAACTAACTTTTCTATTGAAATAAATAGTCTTTTGTGTTATAATGTTGCTAACAACATAATTAGGAGATAATGATATGGCTGTTAGTTATAAAAAACTTTGGAAGTTATTGATTGACAAAGAGCTAAAAAAGAAAGACCTTATTAAAATGGCAGATATAAGTAATTATACTTTGGCAAGATTAAATAAGGGCGAAAACATTTCTACTGAAACAGTAGCAAAGATATGTAAAGCCTTAGATTGTGGGTTTGATGATATTATGGAAATAGTTGAAGAATAAGGAGAAAGACAATGAATAAACAGCAATTAGCATCTAAAATATGGGCAGCCGCAAATGAAATGCGTTCTAAAATTGAAGCAAGTGAATATAAGGACTATATTCTTGGTTTCATTTTCTATAAGTTTCTTTCAGAACAGGAAGAAGCGTACTTAAAGAAAGAGGGCGCAACCGAAGATGATATTAAAGAATTGACCGAAGAAGATACGGACATCGTTAAATCTGTTCAAAGTAATCTCGGTTATTTTATCGAATATAAAAATCTTTTCTCTACTTGGGTATCAATGGGTTCTGATTTTGGTATTGACAATGTTCGTGATGCTCTTTCTGCGTTCAACCGTTTAATCAATCCTACACACATAAAAGTATTCAATAAAATATTTTTAACTCTTGAAACAGGTTTGTCTAAACTTGGCGAAAATGCAAATGCTCAAACAAAAGCCGTTCGTGAGCTTATTCACCTTATCAAGATTATTCCTATGGATAATAAGCAAGGCTATGATGTTCTTGGCTTTATTTATGAATATCTTATTAGTAATTTTGCCGCAAATGCAGGAAAGAAAGCAGGGGAGTTCTATACACCGCACGAAGTTTCTCTTTTAATGAGTGAAATTATAGCAGACCATTTGAAAGACCGTGAGGAAATTAAAATTTATGACCCGACAAGTGGTTCAGGTTCGTTGCTTATAAATATCGGTCAAAGTGTTGCAAAGCACATTAACGATAAAAATAAGATTAAATACTATGCGCAAGAATTGAAAGAGAATACATATAACTTAACACGTATGAACTTAGTAATGCGTGGGATTTTGCCCGACAACATCGTCACACGTTGTGGCGATACTCTTGACGATGATTGGCCGTACTTCGATGATAATGACAAAGAAAACACTTATGAGCCTTTAACAAATCTTGATGCGGTTGTTAGTAATCCTCCGTATTCCCAAAAGTGGGATCCGTCGGATAAACAACACGACCCAAGATTTAATGGTTATGGTATAGCGCCTAAGACGAAAGCTGACTACGCTTTCTTGCTTCACGACCTTTATCACCTTCGTGCCGGCGGAATAATGACTATCGTTTTACCGCACGGTGTATTGTTTAGAGGTGGAGATGAGGGTAAAATTCGTAAGAACCTTATCGAAAACAACAATATAGATGCGATTATAGGTTTACCTGCAAATATTTTCTTTGGAACAGGTATTCCTACTATCGTTATGGTTTTGAAAAAGGGAAGAACTAACGATGACGTTCTTATAATTGATGCTTCTAAGGGCTTTGCCAAAGAGGGTAAAAACAATAAACTTAGAGCAAGAGATATTAAGAAGATTGCAGATACGTATATTGATAGAATTGAAATTGACAAATTCTCTCGTCGAGTATCTCGTCAGTTAATTCGTGAAAACGATTATAACTTGAATATTCCACGTTACGTTGATTCGAGCGAAAAAGCAGAAAGTATTGATGTATATGCGACAATGTTTGGTGGCGTTCCTAAGGCAGAAATTGCGGAAATGGGAAAAGAATTAGCAGTATTTAACACACTTGAAAGAGAATTGTTTACCGAGAGCGACAACCCTTACGTGGATGTAAAATCAACCGATGTTAAAGCAACTATTGAAAATAATGATAAGGTTGTTCAGTTCAAAAATTCTTTTATAGAAGCATTAGACGGTTTTGATAAGTATCTTGATGCTTTGCTTATTAAAGATATGGATGGTGTTCTTGTTGCAAGGGCAGAAACCTTAATTGCCGATGAAATTTTCAGACGTTTGAAAGAAATTCCGTTAATAGATAAATATGAAGCATACCAAACGCTTGACGATAATTGGCAAGTTATCGCTGCTGACCTTGAAATGATACAAACGGAAGGTAAAACCGCAATTACTCAGGTAGATGCCAATATGGTTATCAAAAAGAAAGATGGTAAAGAAACGGAAGTTCAAGATGGTTGGGTTGGTCATATCTTACCGTTCAAACTTGTTCAAGAAAACTTGCTTGTAAATGAATTACGTGAAATTGCCGATTTGGAAAGTCATTTAAATGCAATTCTTTCTGAATACGAAGAAATAATTGATTCTATTCCCGAAGAAGATAGGGGAGATTTCTTGAACGAAGATAATACAGCCTTTGTGCCGAAAGAAGTTGCAAAGGTAATAAAGCCTTTTGCTAAGGGAAAACAAAAACCCGAAGTAGGTTCTATCGAAGAAACGCTTATTCACGTTGACTCTTTAATGACCAAAGAGAAGAATATTAAGAAAGAGATAAAACTGAAAACGGCAGAATTAGAGAATAAGACGAAAGAAGTAATAGAATCGCTTACCTTTGACGATGCTATTGTTTTGCTTTACAAAAAGTGGATAGAACCTATTGTAAAAGAAATCTCTGTATTACCCGAATCAATCGTAAGTGCATTGGAAAGTAAGATAAATACACTTACAAAGAAGTACAGCGTAACAATGCTTGATATAGAGACAGAAATTGAAGAATCGGAAAAGGAATTTTCGTCAATGATTGACGAGCTTGAGGGCGATGAATTTGATATGTTAGGTCTCAAAGAGCTTCAAAAAATGCTTAGGGGGGAGTAAAATGAGTGAAAATGCTAAAAAACCCCGTATAAGGTTCAAAGGCTTTACCGATGCTTGGGAACAGC
>JAGASB010000262.1 GCA_017621955.1 Clostridia bacterium
ATATGGCTTTGGGGTGTTCAACCAACAGTATGCTTCATCTTCCTGCAATCGCAAACGAATGCGGTGTGGAAATAAATCTTGATATGGCTAACGAAATAAGTGAAAAAACACCAAATCTTTGCCACCTTGCTCCTGCGGGTAATACTTATATGGAAGATTTAAATGAAGCAGGCGGTGTTTACGCAGTATTAAAAGAATTGACTAAAATCGGCGCTCTTGATACTTCGGTAATGACCGTTACGGGTAAAACTTTAGGCGAAAACATTGAAAGCGTAGTAAATAAAAACCCTGAAGTTATTCGTACGGTAGATAATCCTTATAGCAAAACGGGTGGTATTGCCGTTCTTCGTGGAAATCTTGCTCCCGACGGCTGTGTGGTAAAAAGAAGCGCAGTTGCTCCTGAAATGTTAAAGCACGTTGGACCCGCAAAGGTTTTTGATAGCGAAGAAGATGCTATATCTGCAATTTATGCAGGTAAAATCGTTAAAGGCGACGTCGTAGTTATCCGTTATGAAGGTCCTGCAGGTGGACCGGGAATGAGAGAAATGCTGAGTCCTACTTCTGCCATTGCCGGTATGGGTTTAGATAAAGACGTGGCACTTATCACCGACGGAAGATTTTCAGGCGCTACAAGGGGTGCGTCTATTGGTCACGTTTCCCCCGAAGCAATTCGTGGCGGTTTAATTGCTTACGTTCGTGACGGCGATTTAATTTCTATTAACATACCCGAATATTCTATAGAATTAAAGGTTAGCGAAGAAGAAATTGAAAAGCGTAAAAAATCTATGGCTATAAAACAAAAATCAGGCATTAAAGGCGCACTAAAAAGATATTCTATGCAAGTTAGTTCTGCCGATAAAGGTGCAATTATAAATAGGTTTGAAGGTTAAAATGAAAAAAGAAGAACAAAAAAACTTGGCGAAAAAATTATTAACACTAAGCGTATTTAGAAACTTAATTAATGAAGTTCCGCTTAAAAATTTAATAAATTATTTAAAAAGTGAAGTTGACGTGATTGAAAAAGCAAGTCTTTACGGCGAGTTCGTTTATTCTCTAGGGGTTTACGGAAACTCTTTTTCTGAGTTTTTATCCCGTGCTATTTTTGAAGATGAAAACTATTACATAGTTAGCGTAGCAAAAAAGAAAAAGATAGACTCTAGTATTATGGAAAACGCCATAGAAGAGTTGAAACTCTTATCAAGTTTAACTGAACTTGACGAAAAAGAACTAACTCAAGACGTAATTTTCGAATACGTGCCAAAATTCAAAAACAAAAGAATAGATTTTGTTTTTGAATATAAAAAGCGAATTAAAAACGTTGATAAATACGGATATGGAATTTTTGCTTCTTCAGAAATGTTTAAGGTGGTAGATGGCGAGATAATTCCCGTTGAATCGGCAGATGAAATAAAATTAGATTCATTTGTTGGCTACGAAGACGAAAGAAATCAAGTTTTAGAAAACACCAAAGCACTTTTAGAAGGTCGCCCCGCCGCAAACGTTTTGCTTTGTGGTGATGCAGGTACGGGAAAATCGTCAACGGTAAAAGCTTGTGTAAACCATTTTTATAAAGACGGTTTAAGGCTTATAGAAATTAGAAAAGACCAACTTCTATCGCTTGCATCCGTTATGGGTAAAATCGCCGATAATCCGTTAAAATTTATTATTTTTATAGACGATTTATCCTTCAATAAAAACGACGATTCGTTCAGTATGTTAAAGGCAGCGTTAGAAGGCTCTGCATCCAAAAAAGCAAACAACGCAGTAATTTACGCAACGAGCAATCGAAAACATATAATTAAGGAAAGTTTTGCGGATAGGAACTCTACTGATGACGTTCATAGGAACGATACTATGCAAGAACTTTTATCTTTATCCGATAGATTTGGGCTCACGGTATATTTCCAAAAGCCGAACAAAGAACTTTACTTAAATATCGTAAAAATTCTCGCACAAAAATCAGGCATAAACGTAAGCGAAGATTTATTAGTTAAAGCCGAAGCGTTTGCTTTAAGCAAAGGAAGTCGTTCACCAAGAGCGGCGGAACAATTTATTAACAGTCTATTATAGGTGTAAAAATGAAAAAATTAACTCTTGACAACGTGTATAAAGCAAATTACGTATTAAAAAACGTAGTTAGAGAAACCGACGTTCTATATGCTCCAAAACTTAAAGAAGGCGTTGACCTATATCTAAAAACGGAAAACTTACAAATAACCGGTTCTTTTAAGGTGCGTGGTGCATATTACAAAATGTCGCAATTAACAAATGAAGAAAAAGAACGTGGCGTAGTTGCTTGTTCAGCAGGTAATCACGCACAAGGCGTTGCGCTCGCAGCACAAAAGAACGGTATAAAATCAGTTATTTGTCTGCCTGACACAGCCCCTATTTCAAAGGTGGAAGCAACTAAAAGTTACGGTGCGGAAATTTGTTTGGTAGAAGGCGTTTACGACGACGCATATCAAAAAGCATTATCACTTCGTGACGAAAAAGGATATACGTTTATTCATCCTTTCGACGACCCAGACGTAATCGCAGGACAAGGAACTATTGCTCTTGAACTCTACGAGCAAATTCCCGATATGCAAGCGGTTATCGTTCCTATTGGTGGCGGTGGACTTATTTCAGGTATAGCGTACACCATTAAAAGCCTAAATCCGAATATAAAAGTTTACGGTGTTCAAGCGCAAGGCGCTCCGTCAATGGCTAACTCTATTCACGACGGGCATATTGAAAAACTTGATTCGGTGTTTACTATCGCAGACGGCATTGCAGTAAAACAACCGGGCTCACTTACGTACGATATATGTTCTAAATACGTTGATGAAATCGTGACCGTTACCGACGACGAAGTATCTGCTGCAATTTTAGCGCTTATGGAACAACATAAACTCGTTACCGAAGGCGCAGGCGCAGTTGCAGTAGCCGCTGCTATGTTTGGTAAACTCCCTATCGAAGGTAAAAAAGCAGTATGCATTTTATCGGGTGGAAATATTGACGTTACTATACTTTCACGTGTCATAACCAGAGGACTTGTAATGAGTGGAAGAAGTTGCCACCTTAACATTGAACTCGTTGACAAACCGGGACAACTTCTAAACGTTTCAAAGATTATTGCCGAACAAGGTGGAAACGTTACGGCAGTTCATCACGAACACAGTAATGAAGGCTCTGACGTAAACGGTTGTTATTTAAGATTAAGTTTAGAAACGAGAAATCACGAACATATAGAAAAAATCAAGAAAGCACTTACCGATTTTGGTATTAAAATAGTTAATTAAAGGAGAAACGGAAATGAAAAAAGTAAGCACCGATAAAGCGCCAAAAGCAATAGGACCTTATTCGCAAGCCATTGTAGTAAACGGCTTGGTTTACACGTCGGGACAAATCCCATTAAATCCTGAAAGTGGCGTAATTGTTGGGAAAGATATTAAAGAACAAACTGAACAAGTTATGAAAAATTTATCGGAAGTGTTAAAACCAGCGGGAACCTCGCTTGATAACGCTATTAAAACCACTTGTTTTTTGGCAAATATAAACGATTTTTCTGCTTTTAACGAAATATATTCAAAGTATATAACTAACGCTCCTGCACGTTCTTGTGTGGCTGTTAAAGATTTGCCAAAAGGTGCGCTTGTAGAAGTCGAAGTCGTTGCGATAGTTTAGAATAAAAACATAATTATAATTTTTTCATTTTATATACTACTAAATGAGACGGTATAAAAAAGATAAAAATTTCAGAAATCATCTTAAAATTAATTGACAAACAAATTTCATAAGACTATAATTTAGAAAAAATACAAAGGCTGTGACGAAGATTCGTCTTTTAACTAATTTTTCAGAGAGTCTATGGTTGGTGTGAATAGATAAAAAGGTTTTAAGACTTCTCCCTTCCGAGCCGGAGCCCGAAAGATAACAAGTAGGCGTTTCCCGTGTTTGCTACGTTAGTGCATAGGAATTGTTGGATTCCGATAAGGTGATGGAAATTTTTCCATAATTTGAGTGGTACCGCGAGTATTTTATACCCGTCTCAAAGCAAAAAGCTTGGAGACGGGTTTTTTTATTTTTCTAATTCAAGCTTATCCATAGTAGTTATAAAATAAATTTTTGAGGTGTTATTATGATGGATGCAAAAAAGTACAACGTGGGATATTATCCCGCACCCGGAAAACACGTTAAATGGGTAGAAAAAGACCATATTGAGAAAGCACCCGTTTGGTGTAGCGTTGATATGCGTGACGGCAATCAAAGCCTAGTTATACCTATGAGTTTAGAAGAGAAATTAGAATTTTATAACGTTTTACTGAAAGTTGGTTTTAAGGAAATTGAAGTAGGTTTCCCCGCTGCAAGTGAAACGGAATACGAATTCTTAAGAACGCTTATTGATAATAATATGATTCCTTCTGACGTTACCGTTCAAGTGTTAACGCAATGTAGAGAACATATTATTAGAAAAACTTTTGAAGCGTGTAAAGGTGCGCCAAGTGCTATAATTCACTTTTATAATTCAGTAAGCGTTGCTCAGCGTGAACAGGTTTTCAAAAAGTCTAAAGAAGAAATTAAAAAGATTGCCGTTGACGGCGCAAAACTCGTAAAACAACTTGCAAATGAATACGAAGGAAATTTCCGATTTGAGTATTCTCCCGAAAGTTTTACGGGGACTGAACCTGAATACGCTTTGGAAGTTTGCAACGCCGTTTTAGACGTGTTAGAACCAAGCGAAACGAATAACGTTATAATCAATCTTCCCGTAACGGTAGAAATGAGTTTGCCACACGTTTACGCAAGTCAAGTTGAATATATTAGTGAAAACTTAAAATACCGTGAATACGTTACTCTATCTCTTCATCCCCATAACGATAGAGGTACGGGTGTAGCCGATACCGAACTTGCTTTACTTGCGGGTGCAGATAGAGTTGAAGGAACGCTTTTCGGCAACGGCGAAAGAACGGGCAACGTTGATATAATTAC
>JAGASB010000263.1 GCA_017621955.1 Clostridia bacterium
AGTGAGTTTATGCATAAAAATAGGGTAATACACAAGTTAAAGGGGAGAGATTGGGCGTTTTTTTGCAAAAATCTCAAAACAAAAAAGTGTTGATTTTACTGATGATTTTGAGGGTGCTACACAAGATAAAGGCAAAACAGGAACGGCGCAAAAATATGAAAACGGAATTATTGCAAGCGGAAAGTACGTTTCATCTTTCGTGGGGTATTTTCCTGCAAGTTCACCAAAATATTTAGCGCTTGTTATAATTGACGAACCCGTTGGGCAATACTACGGCTCAACAGTTGCAGCACCGTATGCAAAACAAGTTTTTCAAGGGATAATAGATTTAAAAGGGTTGTAAAATTTTATAGACGATAACTATAAAATTTAGTGATTAAAAGGTGAAGTATTTACTTTTTTACTTATATTTAAACATTTTATGTGTTATTATATAAATACTGAAACGAACAAAAATTATAAGCAAACGCACTTTTATGTTTTTGTTGATTAAGGAGCGTAAAATGTTTGAAAAAATCACGCCCGAACAAGCGGGAATATCTTCAAAAATTATAACGAATTTTATCGATATGTTAGAAGACCGTGGGGCAAGTACGCACGGAATGCTTTTTATGAAAGACGGTAAAATTTTCGCCGAAGGTTATTGGTCGCCATTCCATAAAGATTTTTGCCATAGAATGTATTCTCAAACCAAAAGTTTTGTAGGTGTTGCAATCGGGCTTTTAGAAGAAGAAGGAAAACTTTCGTTAGACGATAGAATAGTTGACTATTTCCCTGAAAAAATTGATGGAGAAATTTCACCACGCTTTAACGAGCAAACTATTAGAGATATGCTTATGATGTGTACACTTGGTGGTTCGTCAAAATGGTTTGGTTGTGGGGACAAAGATAGAACGCATTTGTATTTTAACGAATATAGAAAAGGTCGTGTTCCAGGTGCACTTTGGGCATACGATAGTCCAGGTTCGCAGGTGTTAAGTTCGCTCGTTGAAAAACTTTCTGGCAAAACGCTGTTAGACTATTTGAAAGAAAAACTCTTTAATCATATAGGTGCGTTTAAGACGGCTAAAATTTTAAAAACTCCCAACGGTGATTCGTGGGGTGATTCGGCTATGGTGTGTACGCTTCGTGATATGGCTGTTTTCGGTCAGTTCGTAATGAACTACGGTGTGTGGGAAGGAAAACGCTTGATGAATGAGAAGTATCTTCGTGAAGCTACGTCTAAGCTTACTGCCAACGTTGAAAGCGCACACTTTGGAGAAAATTCGTACGGTTACGGCTATCAAATTTGGCGTGTTCGTGGAAACGGTTTTGCATTTATAGGTATGGGTGACCAACTTACCGTATGTTATCCTGATAAGAATTTGATTTTCGCTTATATGTCAGATAACCAAGGAACAGGCATTCATAGACAAAATATATTTGCGTATTTAAGAACCGAAGTGCTAAAAAATATGCAGGACGGACCTATCGAAAAAGATGACGTTGCGTACGCAGAACTTGAAAAGAAAATAAGTAAACTAAAACTTCGCCACGTTGACGGCATAAAGGACGTTGAACTTCGTAAAGAAATAAACGGCGTTAAATATGTTGCAAGTTGTGATAACGCTATGGGTATTAAAGATTTTTCACTTATGTTTAACGGCGACGAAGGTGAGTTCAGGTATACTAACGCACAAGGCTACAATGTTATACCGTTTGGCATAAACAAAAACGTGTTTGGTAAATTTCCACAACTTGGTTATTCAAGCGAATATGGTGACGTACCTACAACTGACGGCTTTATGTATAATGACGCAGTATCTTTTACTTGGCTTGACCATAGGCAGTGTATACTTTTCGTGCAGATAATAGACGAATATTTTGCCAATATGAGCGCTGTATTTGCATTTAAGGGCGATGAAGTTGTTGTTTCTTTCTCTAAAACGGCAGAAGCTTTCTTAGAAGAATATCAAGGCGTTTTAATTGCACATAAAGAATAAAACACAATTTAACAAATTAACAATATAGTGAAGAGTGGTAGTGAATATACCACTCTTTTTTGATGCGTTTTTTACATAAGACATAAAAACTTATAAACCGACACTAATATATGTTGTTTTAAAAATTCTATAAAGTATCATATATTCATATACTATTAATGGACTTATATATGAGGTGTAACGTGAAATTAAGTAAGCTTATACAAGACTTAGAAGTGGTAAAGGTTATAGGGCAAACAAACGTTGAAATAAACGACGTAAAAATAGACAGCAATCAAGTTAATTCTGGCAATTTATTTATATGTATTCGTGGCAAAGATTTTGACGGACACGGGTTTATACGTCAAGTTGAACTGTACGGCGCAAAGGCGGTGGTGACAGAAAAAGAACTAGACACTTCTCTCACACAAATAATAGTGAAAAATACACGGCTTGCTATGAGTGCTATTGCAAGTGCGTTTTACGGGCACGTTGATAGAAAGATGAAACTAATTGCAGTGCTTGGAACAAACGGCAAAACAACCACATCGCATTTAATAAAAAGCATATTAGATAACGCAGGTTATAAATGTGGGGTAATAGGTACGCTTGGTTCATATTTTTGCGATAAGCATATAGAGCCGTCTTTAACGACACCCGACCCCTTGGTTTTGCATAAAACTTTATTTGAAATGTATGCGTGTGGAATAAGGACGGTGGTTATGGAAGTTTCTGCACATGCAGTCTATTTTGAAAAGGTAAAAGGACTTAAATTTTCGGCGGCGGTATTTACAAATTTCAGTCAAGACCACCTTGACTTTTTTGAAAATATGGAAAATACAAACAAGCAAAAATAAAATTTTTCAAACAAACTGATTGTGAATACGTTATAACAAACGTAGACGACCAAGTGGGGAGAGAATTGACAAGCGTAGTAAAAAAGGCAATAACTTACGGTTTAGAAAATCCATCGGACGTGTTCGCCATTAAGGTAAATAGCAATGGTGAACGTTCGCAATTTGTAATCAACTTGTTTGACTGTATATATGACGTGAAGATTAAACTTATAGGCAAATTCAACGTTTATAATGCGTTGGCGGCGGCAACGACTTGTGCTCTTATGGGAGTAAAACCCAAAAAAGTTGTTGAAGGGTTAGAGAGTGCCGATTGTATTTCGGGAAGATTAGAGTGTGTTTATAATAAAAATTATCACGTTTATGTTGACTATGCACATACGCCAGACGGGTTAAAAAAATCACTTGAAGCGTTACGACCATTAGTTAAAAATAGGCTTATTTGCGTGTTTGGATGCGGTGGAAATAGAGACCAAAGTAAAAGACGTTTAATGGGTAATATCAGCGCTAAAAATGCTGATTTTACAATAATAACTTCTGACAATCCACGTTTTGAAGAGCCTATGGATATAATATCCGAAGTGGAAAAAGGTGTGCTTTTGGAAAACAAGGAGTTTGTTTCAATTGAAAACCGTGAAGAAGCAATTTTTTACGCCTTAAATATGGCGATGCAAGGCGACGTAATTTTAATTGCAGGTAAGGGGAGCGAAAAATATCAAGAAGTTCTTGGTATAAAAAAGTTGTATAACGACAAAGATACGGTTAAAGAACATTTTAGGAGAAAGAAATGACAAAAAACCTATTGCTTTCCGTTCCCATAGCGATAATAGCGTCGTTTTTTGCGGGACGGATAACAATTCCATTTCTCAAAAAGATAAAGGCAGGACAACCAATCTTAAAATACGTTGAAACTCACAAAGATAAAGACGGAACACCCACAATGGGTGGGCTGTTTTTTATCTTAACGGCAGTTGTAGTCTTCTTGCTTTTCGGCGGATATAATTTTAGGATAGCAACCGTTTCGGTGGCGATAGGGTTAGCCTTTATGATTGTCGGCTTTTTAGATGATTTTATTAAGGTAAAGTTAAAGCATAATGAGGGGCTAAAAGCATATCAAAAAATAATCTTTCAGTTTGCTATTGCAATTATGTCAGGATATTTTGCATACGTCAACGGTATAACGGTTTTTCATTTGCCGTTTATTAACACAACGGTTAATCTTGGGGTGTTTACAGTGCCTATCGTTGCGATAATTTTTATTGCTATAACTAACAGTGTAAATCTAACCGACGGCTTAGACGGTTTGGCGGGAAGCGTAAGCGTTGTTTATCTTGTTGTTTTAGTAGCGCTAATCACCGTGCAACAGCAGGCGTTAAAGCATATTTATTTATTACCAGAAGAATATACGGGATTAAAATTATTATCCTTATCGCTTGTTGGCGCAATAATAGGGTTTTTAATTTTTAACGTAAATAAAGCAAAAGTTTTTATGGGTGATACGGGGTCACTGTCACTTGG
Organism: Clostridia bacterium; assembly: GCA_017621955.1. The sequence continues at coordinate 4,334 of JAGASB010000263.1, forward strand.
CGGTTTTATAGGTGCGATAAGTATTTTTTCTTCAAACAGTTTTTTTATTCCAATAGTTGGAATAATGTTCGTTGCTTCAAGCATATCGGTAATA
>JAGASB010000264.1 GCA_017621955.1 Clostridia bacterium
AAAGGCGAATTTGTTCTGCATAAAGGCAAAAAAGTTCACATTAAAGTAATGATTAAATGAGTTTAGGGTATTTTACGGTTAATGGTGAGTTTGAAAATATTACCGTTATAGAACGTTCAAAATTTATATGCAACATAAAAGCTATTGAAGATGAAGCCGACGCTAAAAGTTATATAGAGCTTTTACGGAAACGCCATTCGCTTGCGAATCACAGTTGTTATGCGTATATTGCTGACGATAAAGGTTTAATTCAAAAATTTTCCGATGCAGGTGAGCCACAAGGTACGGCGGGGCTTCCTATGCTTGAAGTGCTTAAAAACAAAAAAATATATAAAGTTGTTGCAGTTGTGACAAGATATTTTGGGGGTATTAAGCTTGGCACGGGTGGTCTTACACGGGCTTATGGTGGGGCGGTATCAGAATGTTTAAATAAGTGTGATATTTTCGATATGCAACCTGCAACTGTTCTTAGGGTTTCGCCCGATTACGAAGGTTATTCAAGACTATTAAAATTTCTAGTCGACGACGCTGTTACAGTTATTAAAACGGAATTCGATAACCTTGTTACTGTTGAATTTGCCGTTAAAAACGATAACGTCGATGCTTTTATCGAAAAACTAACTGATGCTTTTAACGGAAAAATTTCCTTAAATAAAATCAGTTCTGGATTTTACAATTTTAAGGTGAAAAATGCCTAAGGTTACACAAATTAACGTTCAAACTTCTAATAAAAAGCGTTGTAACGTCTTTCTTGACGGAAATTTTTTTGCAGGAGTTTCACTTGAAACTATTGTTAAAAATCGAATTAAAGTTGGAACGGAAGTAAACGAGCAAGATTTGGCACGAATTATTTTTGAAAGCGACAAGGTTGAAGCGTTGTCAAAAGCTACCGATTATGTTTTGAAAGCATTAAAAACTAAAAAACAAGTTAAAGATTATCTATTAAAAAAAGGATACTCAGAAGAGATTGCTTGGTATTGCGTCGATAAACTTAAAGAATACGATTATATAAACGACTGTGAGTATTCAAAACGCTATATTGAAAGTACGGCAAAAAATCAAGGGAAGCGTTTACTTGAATACAAATTGATGATGAAAGGCGTTAAAAAAGAAGATATAGAAATTGCTTACGCCGATAGTGAAGTTGATTCTAAAAATAACGCAAAGTTAATCGCTGAAAAGTATTTGAAAAATAAGGATTTGACAAAAGAGAATATCGCAAAGGCGTATAGATATCTAATAGGAAAAGGGTTTTCGTACGAAGATGCAAGTTTTGCATTAAAAAGTTTTGATAAGGACGATTAATGGAACGTGTTTTAACAGTAGAACAAATGCGTGTAGCCGATTCATACACGATTGAAAAATTAGGCGTAATGCAAAGCGACTTAGTTGAACGTGCGGGTAGGGCGGTTGCTGGTGAAATATTAAAAAGATTTTGCGGTGGACGTGTACTTGTTTGTGTTGGTAAAGGCAATAACGGTGCGGATGGTAGAGTTGTTGCTAATATTTTATCGAAAAAACACGGATATTCTGTTGTCGTTTATAACGTTGCAACAGGTATGCTCAAAATCTTTGACAAGAAATTTGATATTATAGTTGATTGCATTTTTGGTACGGGCTTAAATAAGAACGTTGATGGAAAATATAAAAATACAATAGAAAAAATAAACGCATCGGGAGCATACGTTGTTTCTTGCGATATTGCAAGTGGACTTAATGGTGATAACGGTTGGGTGATGGGTGAAGCTGTAAGGGCAAATCTTACAGTTGCTATACAAGAATATAAATTAGGTCATTTTTTAAATGATGGCATTGATTATTCGGGTCAAGTTGTTTGTAAGGATATTGGCATTAGTGTTTGGGATGAAGATTGTGCTAAAAGATTAAACGACGATGACGTTAAACGCTATTTCCCATTAAAACCAAGGAACTCTCACAAGGGCACGTTTGGAAGTGCTTGTGTTATAGGTGGTAGTAAGCAGTATACAGGAAGCATTTTGCTTTCGGCAAATGCTTTATGTGCAATGAAAATGGGTGCAGGGTATTCATACTTGGTTGTACCTAAAAGTCTTTTTAATAGTTACGTTGGGCTTGTCCCTGAATGTACACTTTCTTGTTTTGAGGACGATGGGGAAGGTTACGTTCTTGACATAAAAAACATTGAACGTATACTAAAATGCGATGCAATTTCGTTTGGTATGGGCGTAGGTGTTAGTCGCTCGGTGTACGATATTATAGTTTTTTTACTTGATAATTATAACGGAACTCTCGTACTTGACGCAGATGCTCTTAATTGTTTAAGCAAGTACGGCGTTTCAGTATTAAAAAACAAAAAGTGCAAAGTAATTGTAACTCCACACGTTGGGGAATTTTCACGACTAACGGGCGTTGAAAAAGGTGAAATTTTATATTCGCCGATAGACTATGCGAAAGATTTTGCAAAAAAGTTTGGTATTGTTGTATTATTAAAAAATGCCGTTAGTATTATTACTGATGACAAAGAAGTTTATCTAAATACAACGGGGTGTTCTGGAATGGCAAAAGCGGGTAGTGGTGACGTTTTGAGTGGAATACTTGCTGGCGTTCTTGCGAGAGAAGAAAGCGTTTTAGAAGCGACCGCTGTTGCGTCGTACGTTTTTGGCAAGGCGGGTGAACGTGTGTGTAAAGAACAAAATGAGTATACAATGACCGCAAGCGATATTATCAATGCTTTGCCTTTAATAATTAACGAAATTAGGTCGTAATCAAAATAACCCACTGTTTAATGCGATAAATAATAAATATATATTTATGGCGATAAATACGGGCATTAATACCATCATAAATAAACTTTTTAGTCGGTACTTAAATACAAACATAAAAACGAAAATTCCTGTTGCTCCGCCTAATATTCCAGCGAGCAATAGCTTGGTGTCGCTTATGCCGATGTTTTCTTCATCACCATCTTCTCGTGCTTTCTTTTGAAACCTTAGCATAAGTATTCCGTACAAATTTATTGCGATTATATAAACAATTACAATTATATAAAATAACGTTGGCATATAAAATTCCTATACTATGTATTTTGAGCGAAATTAAATAAAATATTTCGTTTAGATAAAAAATATTAAAAAGGTGAACTATGAAATGTATGTATTGTGGCTGTCTTGACAGCAAGGTTATCGATTCTCGCTCTGGTGAAGATGGAACAACTATTCGTCGTAGAAGAGAATGTACAAGTTGTGGTAAACGTTTTACTACTTATGAAACGGTTGAAAGTACGCCTATTTTTGTTATTAAAAATAATGGCGCAAGACAAGTTTTCGACCCTCATAAACTTAAAAACGGTATAATAAAGGCGTGTGAAAAGCGTCCTGTTGCTGCTGCAACTATTGACAAACTTATTGACGACATCCAAAAGACTATCTATAATTCTCTTGTACAAGAAGTTACAAGTAAACAACTTGGCGAAATGGTTTGTGAGGGGTTAAAGAGTATTGATGAAGTTGCATACGTTAGGTTTGCATCAGTTTACCGTTCGTTTACTGATACGACTTCTTTCATTAAAGAACTTGAAAAAATGGTAAAAAAAGATAAAAAATAATCACAAATGAGGTTTTTATGAATAAGTGGGATGAAAGGTTTATGAATCTTGCCGAAACAGTTGCTAATTGGTCAAGCTGTTATCAAGAAAATAGGCACGTTGGGGCAGTTGTTGTAAAGGATAAGAGGATTCTTACGACAGGGTATAACGGTGCACCAAGTGGTATTGAAAGCTGTGCTGAGCGTGGTGAGTGTCTAAGGCGTGTTAGAAACATTGCAAGTGGTACAATGCAAGAAGTTTGTTATGCTGTTCACGCTGAACAAAATGCAATAATACAAGCTGCTAAGCTTGGCGTTAGTTTAGAGGGCGCAACAATGTACGTTACGCATCAGCCTTGTGTAATTTGTACACGAATGATAATTAACTCTGGCGTTAAGAAAGTTATATACAAAAACGGCTATCCAGACGATTTTGCTCTTGAACTATTTGCTAAGTCTGACGTTAAACTAATAAAATATTCAGATTTATAAAAAATCTATTGCAAATTACTTGCAAAAAAAATAAAAATAAGTTAGAATATATCGTGCAGTGCAAAAGACGGCACGATATATATAGTGGAGAGCTATCGAAGTGGTCATAACGAGGCGGTCTTGAAAACCGTTTGGGTGCAAGCCCACGGGGGTTCGAATCCCTCGCTCTCCGCCATAAAAGGGCGATGAAAAAGATATCGTCCGCAAATCCCTTGATTATTCAAGGGATTTTTGCTTTTTAAGGGGCGGATTTTTACAGTTCGATTTTGTAGATGGAAAACGGGTATTTTTCGATACTGAATAGATTTGAACTCCCGTGAGAACAAAAATCGACCCCGAATCCCTACCCGAAAACAAAAAATTCAATAAGACATATTGAGTCGAGTGATAGAAATATCCTCGGCTTTTTTATTTCAAAAAACAGGAGGAAAGAAAATGAATCTTACAAGAATCGAACAGGAAACCATCATCCTTTTTAACGAGGGTGAAAACGAAGCGGAAGTCTATACTCACAACGCAAAGCTAAAAAAGAAGCTCAAGATGGCGATGGAAAAGCACCCCAACCTATACCATCTA
>JAGASB010000265.1 GCA_017621955.1 Clostridia bacterium
GGTTTTACCATTACGACCGAAGCTTGCACCAAGTATTATGAAGACGGCAAGCAAATTAACGACGATATTATGGGTCAAATTATGGAATACATCGAAAAGATGGAAGCGATTACCGGTAAAAAATTCGGTGACCTTGAAAATCCGCTTTTAGTATCAGTTCGTTCGGGTGCAAGAGCGTCAATGCCCGGTATGATGGACACAATCTTAAACCTTGGTCTTAACGAACAAGTTGTTGAAGTTATGGCTGAAAAGTCAGGCAACGCTAGATGGGCGTACGACTGTTATAGAAGATTTATTCAAATGTATTCTGACGTTGTTATGGAAGTTGGTAAAAAATACTTTGAACAACTCATCGACAAAATGAAAGAAGAAAAGGGCGTTAAGCTTGACGTTGAACTTTCGGCTGACGACCTTAAAGAATTAGCAAATCAATTCAAAGCTGAATACAAAGCTAAAATCGGTAAAGACTTCCCATCTGACCCCAAAGAACAACTCATCGGCGCAATCAAAGCGGTTTTCCGTTCGTGGGACAACCCCCGTGCAAACGTTTATCGTCGTGATAACGATATTCCTTACAGCTGGGGTACTGCCGTTAACGTTCAAGCAATGGCTTTCGGTAATATGGGCGATGATTGTGGTACGGGCGTTGCGTTTACTCGTGACCCTGCAACCGGTGAAAAGAAACTTATGGGTGAATTCTTAACCAACGCACAAGGCGAAGACGTTGTTGCAGGTGTTCGTACACCGATGCCTATCGCTCAAATGGCTGAAAAGTTCCCCGAAGCATTTGCTCAGTTTGAAAAAGTTTGCAAGATTTTGGAAGACCATTACAGAGATATGCAAGATATGGAATTTACCGTTGAACACGGCAAACTCTATATGCTTCAAACTAGAAACGGTAAGAGAACGGCTGCCGCTGCTCTTAAAATCGCTTGCGACCTTGTTGACGAAGGTATGATTGACGAAAAGCAAGCAGTTCTTATGATTGACCCCAGAAACCTTGACACCTTATTGCACCCGCAATTTGACGTTAAGGCATTAAAGAGTGCAAAGCCCGCTGCAAGAGCGCTCGGTGCATCTCCTGGTGCGGCTTGTGGTAAAATCGTTTTCACCGCAGAAGACGCAAAAGAATGGAAAGCAAGAAACGAAAAAGTTATCTTAGTTCGTCTTGAAACTTCACCCGAAGATATCGAAGGTATGAAAGCATCACAAGGTATTCTAACCGCTCGTGGTGGTATGACTTCACACGCTGCCGTTGTTGCTCGTGGTATGGGTACTTGTTGCGTATCTGGTTGCTCTGCAATCACCGAATTCAACGAAGACGCTAAAACGTTCGTTCTCGCTGGCAAAACTTATAAAGAAGGCGATATCATTTCTATCGACGGTTCAACCGGTAACATTTACGACGGTGCAATTCCTACCGTAGACGCTACTATTTCAGGTGACTTCGGCAGAATTATGGCTTGGGCTGATAAATTTCGTGTACTTGGCGTTCGTACTAACGCTGATACGCCTAAGGACGCTGCAAAAGCTCGTGAACTTGGTGCAGAAGGTATCGGTCTTTGCCGTACCGAACACATGTTCTTTGGACCTGGCAGAATTGAAATCTTCCGTGAAATGATTTGTTCGGAAACTAAGGAAGAAAGGGAAGAAGCACTTGCACAAATTCTTCCTATGCAACAAAGCGACTTTGAAAAGCTTTACGAAGCTTTGGAAGGCAACCCTGTTACTATCCGTTTCCTTGACCCACCGCTTCACGAATTTATTCCTACGCTCGGTGCGGACATCGATGCTCTTGCTGTTAAGAAAGGTAAGAGTTCTGCTCAAATTAGACAAATTTGTGCTTCACTCCACGAATTCAACCCAATGATGGGTCACCGTGGTTGTAGGCTTTCAGTAACTTATCCTGAAATTGCAGTTATGCAAACTAGGGCAATTATCCGTGCCGCAATCAACGTTCAAGCTAAACACCCCGATTGGAACGTAGTTCCCGAAATTATGATTCCGCTTATCGGTGAAAAGAAAGAACTTAAATGTGTTAAGAACGTAGTCGTTGCTACTGCTGATGAAGAAATCGCAGCAGCTAAGTCAACTCTTAAATACGAAGTTGGTACTATGATTGAAATTCCGCGTGCTTGTATTACTGCTGACGAAATTGCAGAAGAAGCAGAATTCTTCTGTTTTGGTACTAACGACTTAACGCAAATGACCTACGGCTTCTCTCGTGACGACGCTGGTAAATTCCTTAACGCTTACTATGACTCTAAGATTTTTGAAAACGACCCGTTCGCAAAAATCGACCAAAACGGCGTAGGCAAACTTATGGAAATGGCTGTTAAACTTGGCCGTGGCGTTCGCAAAGAAATGCACTGTGGTATCTGTGGTGAACACGGTGGTGACCCGTCTTCAATCGAATTCTGTCATAAGATTGGTTTATCATACGTTTCTTGCTCACCGTTCAGAGTACCGATTGCAAGACTTGCCGCCGCACAAGCTAATATCCGTAATCCTAGGGGCTAAGAATTAACCCTAAAAAGCGGTAAAAATTCAATTTTTAATTAAAAAATAAGGTTTTAGTAGTCATTCTTTCAAGAGAGTGACTACTTTTTTTCTCTTAAAA
>JAGASB010000266.1 GCA_017621955.1 Clostridia bacterium
ACGTTCGATGAGGCTTGTAAATTTCAAGGCATGAAATTTCATCGTTATCAGTTAACCGATATAAAAGATGATGAGAAGGATTGCTTGTATGAAAAAGGAAAACAAAGAGCCGAACGCCTTTTAGAAAGACATAGAACTTTAATAGGCAAAAAAATAGGACGAAATGAACCTTGCCCTTGTGGTAGTGGTAAAAAGTATAAAAAATGTTGTGGTGGCAATAAAAATTAAATAAAAACGTCACAGTTTCGTTCAGAAACTGTGACGTTTTTTAGTCCTACTCGGTTAGTGTGATTTCTTCGTTAAGAACATCACGCTTTACGGCGAGGGATTTGTTATGATTTCATTATTTGTTATTTTGCTTCAAAAAACTTTTCTGCTAATTGATAGTAATATTTAAGGTTATCATTAATATATCCGTCAACAATTCCCCTATCTTCCGAAGCCTTGAATTCTTCAATTTTATCTTTCATTTGTTCGTAAGCAGTTTTAAAGTTTTCAGGGATATTGTCTGCGGTATGGTCCTTTGTGTTGTAATTTTCTATACCTTTGAGTTTATTATATTCATTTGCAATTTCAATCGCTTTAACATAATCGTTAAGTGTTTCAATAGAGGTTGCATTAACAAGGTTTTTAACTTCTTGGTCGGTAATCGCATCGTAAAGTGCTTTTACTTTGTCAACCGATTCAACCACAAGTTTGCCGTCCTTTTCTTCAAAATCAAGCGTGCTGTCAACAAGTTCGTTTGAAAGATTGTCTATCATCGTCGTAATGTATTTTGCTTGGTCAGCTTTGGTCTTTTGTCCCAAGAACGTAATTTTTTCAGGATTGATATAGAATAAATCGTTTACGCCATCATCATCGGTATCTTCTTCTATAATACCACCGTTATCAACTGTCTTGTTGTTTAAGTCAACGTATTTAACGTAAGAATTGCCAAGAGCAGAGTTATCAAGATAGAACAAATATTTTGCTTCACCAACCGTTATTACTTGGGGTTTATACCAAGCAGAAGCAACCGTGTCTTCGGATATGCGAATTTCGTTTACAACCTTATCCTTTTCGCCAGCCTGAACGTCTTTAAGTTCCACTTTTGCAATTTTGGTTGAAGAGTTTAAATAATAAAGTTCGTTTCCATCAACAAACAACATCGTGCTTATGCTATCTGATTTAGCAACAGGATTTTTGATTTGGTTGTCCGCTTTTATCAACGTTGTTTTATACACCACACCACTCTCTAAAACGTAAACGCTTTCAAGTGTTTCAATTATAGCAGAATCGGTAACGTAAGCATCGTTTTTAATAGCAGTTGCAACTTTCTTTTCCAAAAGGTCAGTTAAGGTTATACCATAAGTTTTGGTAGCACCGTTTTCATTTGCAGTATAGAAAACGTAGCCGTTTTTAATCAACTTAAACGAATAGCTTGCATCGTCAAGTGCATCTTCTTTGTTTTGAATTCCGTCAAGAACAAGTTCGCCACTTTCAGCACCAACCTTATAAGCATAAAGTTGATTGTAGGTTGCAGTTTGTCTAACGTAATCTTTCTTTTCAGCCTTTACCTCATCATACGCTTCGGTATAAACGGTTGTTGTGTAAAGAACAACTGCGCTATTCTTATAACCATCTTCAACAAACTTGTACGTTGCAAGAGAGAGCGTTTCGGCCTTAGCGTCAGTCTTAATTATTTCTTTCGCTTCTTTGGTTGATGTGTTGTAACTGATAAGTGCAGAATCATCACTGTTGTAATAAACGATATAAACTGCATTTTCACCTTTAACTATTCTGTATTCGGTTGAGTGTGCGCCCACGGTAAAGAAAACGTCCGTTTGTCCACTTCCGTCAAGCTTAGTTCTCATAAAGGTCATTTCTGAGGTTGCAACTTCGCCAGAAGAGTTCTTTTCTGTGTTGGGCGTTCCGTAATAAACGTATCCACCGTCAATAAACAATCCTGCTTTGTAGTCGGTTGCAGAAAAGATTTTAGGAACGACTATTTCAGTTTCGGGGTTAGCCGTATTTAGCGTGTCCTTTTTAACAGCCATTAAAGAGCCTTTAACGGGAACGCCGAACGCATTGTCATCAGCAACCGAAGTTGAACCGTTGATATAGTAAAGGTATTTTTCGGTTTCGGCAATAAAGCCAGAAGAAGAAACAACTTCCCCACCGTCTTTAAGTTGCCCTGCTTGCCAACCAGAAGCACCGCCGCAAGCGATAAGCCCCGAACAAAGCATACATAGCGCAAGAGCGCCACCAATAATTTTTGTCAATAGTTTTTTCATAAATTCTCCACTTTTATTCGGTAAACTTTTAAGCGCTCACCGAATATAATTAGTTATATATACGCTATTATATTATATACTATTAAGTAAAGTTTTGCAATGATTTTTTTAAGGTTTTTTGTTTTTTCGGGGGTAATAAAATGGATAAATTCGGCATTTTTAAACTTTTAAATTCTTTTTTTCAACTAAACGGACAGCAAAAAGAGCAAAACACACCCGAATCTAAACAAAGCGGAACTTCCATTAGCGATATTTTATCCGCATTAAATAGTGGTTTTTCTTCATTGAAAAACACGTCTTCTCCCACACCACCAAATAATACTGAAAATCAAACTACCAAAACAAACATTAAGCAAACCAACAATTCTCACCCACCACTGCAAGCGTCTATGCTTTCAGTAATGAACAACCACGACGATTTTATAAGACGAGTTAAGCAAAAACATAAGATTTAATCACCAACACAAACAACAAAAAGCCCAAAGGCAAATACCTTTGGGCTTGTTTTGCAAATCTTTTTCTGAAAAAGAGAAATTATCTCTTTGAGAATTGCGGTGCACGACGTGCTTTCTTTAAACCGTACTTCTTTCTTTCCTTCATTCTTGAATCTCTAGTTAAGAAGCCAGCCTTTTTAAGCGCTGCCCTTGTTTCAGGTTCAGCCTGTAAAAGTGCACGAGCAATACCGTGACGAATTGCACCAGCTTGACCGGTGTAACCACCACCGCAAACGTTTACAGCAACGTCATACTTTGCAACTGCATCAACAAGAACTAACGGTTGACGAACGATGAACTTCAAGGTGTCAAGGCAAAGATATTCGTCAATGCTCTTGCCGTTAATGGTGATAGTACCGTCACCAGCGGGAATAAGACGAACACGAGCGATAGCTTTCTTTCTTCTGCCCGTACCCCAATATTGAACTTTCTTTTTACTTGTAGCTTTTGCCATAATTACACCTCATTAAACCAATTTAAGCACTTCGGGCTTTTGAGCCTGATGATTGTGTTCTGCACCACGGTAAACTTTGAGTTTGGTGAGCATCGAACGGCCTAAACTGTTCTTGGGAAGCATGCCTTTAACAGCTTCATAAACAGCAACGTCTGCTTTGTTTGCCATAAGGGTTTTGTATTGGATAGATTTAAGGCCACCAATGTGACCCGTATGATATCTGTAATATTTCTTTTCAAGTTTCTTACCCGTTAAAACTACTTTGTCGCAGTTTACGATAATAACGAAATCACCCGTATCAACGTTAGGTGTAAAGGTCGGTTTGTTTTTGCCACGAAGAACTGCTGCCACTTTTGAAGCAAGTCTACCAAGAACAACGCCTTCGGCATCAACAACATACCACTTTCTGACCACGTTATCGGCGTGAGCCATATAAGTTTTCATGAGTATTTTCTCCTTAATATTTAATGTAATGGTTTTTCAAGGACTGTCCGACGCTTATTTTACACGATTATTAAGCGCTGACGGGAGGGCTAATCCCGAAAAAAACGAACTTTTCCTTATAAACGCCTAAATATATTAACTTTTTTTTAATTTTAAGTCAAGCGTTTTTCACAGGTTTTAAGCGTTTTTTGTATTGTTTTTTATTCTTTTTAAATGTTTTAAAACTCAACCACAACATATTGTGGTTATCTTTATTAAACATCGCAATCAACTTTTAATACTCTACGCTTGTTAGGCATAAGCCTTTTGCGGAGAGCGTTTTTATTGATTGTGGTCTTTTACCCGTTGTTAGCATTTTTTGAACGTCGGCTTTGTCTATTTCGTTTTTGCTAACACCTATGAGTGTGCCGACAATTATTCTAACCATATTATATAAAAAACCGTTGCCTGTTACTAAGATTTTTATTCCACCGTTTACGTTTTCTATATTAATGTTGTATATTGTTCTAACCGTTGTCTTTGCTCCACTACCCGAAGCGCAGAACGCCTTGAAATCGTGTTCACCAACTAGTAGTTTAGCGACTTCTTTCATTTTTTCAATATTTATATTTTCATCAACCCTTACTGCGTAACGCTCTCTTAACGGATTTTCGACTTCTGACATATAAAGCGAATAGGTATAAGTTTTTTTCTTTGCGTTGTTGCATGCGTGAAAATGGTCGTCTGCAAGTTCACTTTTTATAACTTTAATATCTTCGGGCAAACGTGCATTTAATGCTTTATAAAATTTTTCGGGCGGAATTGAACTTTTAGTTTCAAAATGCGCAACTTGACCTTGTGCGTGAACGCCTGCGTCCGTTCTGCCGCTGCCCGTTATCCTTGTACGTTCGCCCGTGGCTAAAAACAAAGCGTCTTCAAGCACTTGCTGAACGGTTATTCCGTTTGGTTGGACTTGCCAACCGCAATAGTTTGTTCCATCGTAACTGACGGTCAGTTTTATCTTCATACAACCACCGCCAAAAAGCCTGTGATATTTAGAAATACTACGCCCGTGATAAGCCCTGCAATGACAACCGTGCCGATAAGGTCACGCCAAGTAAGTTTTAATTTTTTATACTTGGTTCTATTTTTACTGCCCGAATAACAGCGTGCGTCCATAGCGTCGGCAAGTTCGTCTGCACGGCGGAACGAACTTATTAGTAATGGTATAAGCACGGGGATAAGCGCCTTGGCTTTTTTAAAGATATTACCGCTTTCAAAGTCAGCGCCCCTTGCTTTTTGCGCCTTTATAATTCTATCCGTTTCGTCAAGAAGCGTTGGAATAAAACGCAAAGCAATACTCATTATAAGCGCAAACGCATGCACGGGGAATTTAATCAGTTTTAACGGAGCCATAAGGCTTTCTATGCCGTCGGCTAGTTCAACGGGTGAAGTGGTAAGCGTTAAAAGGCTTGCGCCCAAAACGATTAAAGTTATGCGTGCAATGATAAAGCCTGCATTAAGAAGTCCTAAGTCGGTTATTCTTATAAACGCAAGTTCCACGACCACTTTGCCGTCAGCGTTAAAAAACAACTGCAATATTGCAGAGAGTATTATAAAGAACATTATACCCTTTATGCTTCTAAAAACCTTAAAGAAAGGTACTTTTGCAAATATGGTAGTTAGCACAACGAATATTAAGCACGCCAAAAAGCCCATAAACTGAAAGGACTGAACTAAGAACACCGCAACTATATATGCGATTACCGCCAAGATTTTAACCCTTGCGTCCATATTATGAACGAACGATTTAGTTGGATAATACTGCCCAAAGGAAACGTCTTTCATTACGCACCCCCTTTAAGCGTTTTTGTTACGGCTTCAATAAATCCGTTCACGGTTAAATCACTGTCAACTTCAACGCCAACGCTTTTAAGTTTTTGAGTTAAGTGTGCGGTTAGCGGAAGTTCTAAACCAAGCGCTTCAATCTGCTTATAAGACGAAAAAACTTCTTTTGGCGCACCGACCGAAACTATTTTTCCGTGCGAAAAAATCGCACAACGTGTGCAATATTCACTGACAATGTTCATATCGTGCGACACTAAAATTACCGTTTTAACAAAACTTTTGTGTAGGTTGTGTAAAAGCGCTAAGAACTCTTTTTTACCAACGGGGTCAAGTCCTGCGGCTGGTTCGTCTAAAACCAAAACTTCGGGTTTTGTTACGATAACGCCTGCTATTGCAACCCTACGTTTTTGACCGCCAGAGAGTTCAAACGGCGATTTTTCTTTTACTTTATTATAGTTTAGTCCTACCGTTTCAAGCGCTTCTTTAACACGAACTTCAATTTGTTCGTCAGTTAAATCGGGTGCAAAATTTTTCAAGCCGAAAGCAACGTCATCAAACACCGTTTCTGCAAAAAGTTGATATTCGGGATATTGAAAAACCATACCGATTTTTGAACGCAACGCCCTAAAATCGCATTTTTTATCGCTTAGGTCATAGTCGCCAACCGTAACCGTTCCCTTGTCCTTACACACTTTAATAAGTCCGTTAAGGTGCTGAACGAACGTGGTTTTGCCACTGCCTGTCTGACCGATTATACCGAAAAACTCGCCCTCTTCAATGGTTAGGCTTACTCTGTCAAGCGCCTTGACAGAAAGCGCTTTTGAACCTTCACTGTAAACGTAGGTTAAATCTTTTGTTTCAATGCGCATAATTCCTCCGCAAGCCTATTTGCGTCAAATATGCCGTCGGGCAAATTAACGCCGTTTTCTTTTAGTTTAATGGCAACTTCTGTGGCAAGCGGAAGTTCTAAGCCAAACTGTTTTATCTTGTCTTTTTGCTCAAATATTTGTTGTGGGGTGCCGGATAGTGCAATTTCACCGTCGTTAATAACGTACACTTTGTCCGCACAAACGACTTCGTCCATATAATGCGTTATGGTAATTACCGTAACGTTTTGCTCTTTATTTAATTTTTCCACCACTTTAAGCACTTCTTTTCTGCCTTGCGGGTCAAGCATTGCAGTAGATTCGTCAAGCACTAAAACGTCGGGCATAAGCGCAAGAACGCCTGCGATTGCTATCCTTTGTTTTTGTCCGCCCGAAAGCCTTGTCGGTGATGAGTGGCGGAACTTTTCCATACCCACGGCTTTTAGCGCAAAGTCTATTCTTTTACCTATTTCTTGACGTGGAACGCCCAAGTTTTCCGGACCGAAAGCAACGTCGTCTTCCACAATAGAAGCAACTAACTGATTGTCGGGGTTTTGAAAGACCACGCCCACACGCTTTCTTATTTCAAAAAGGCTTTTTTTGTCGTGCGAACTAAACCCGTCGACAGTAATAGTGCCACTGTCGGGTTTAATAAGCCCGTTAAAAAGTTTAGCAAGCGTGCTTTTACCGCTTCCGTTATGCCCGATAATAGCAACGTATTCGCCCTTTTCGACAGAAAGTGTAACGTTTTTTACCGCATCGGTTTGTTTGTCGTAAGAAAAACTTACGTTTTGTGCTGTAAGTAGTGCCATTTGCGCTCCAAGTTAAAATTTATAAACAGCATTATTTTACCACATTGAAATTTTTTTTACAAGCGTTATCACGCCTTTAAGATGTTAGAAATGTTAAAGTTGAAAATAATTTAAAATTTTTTCCGTTTAGCGTTGACTATTTTTTGTCAAGAATGTATAATAAGATAGTTAAAATAATTATTTAATAATCTAATATACGGAGGATTTAATAAAATGAAAAAGATGACAATTGACGGTAATACCGCTGCCAGTCACGTTGCCTACGCTTTCAGTGAAGTAGCGGCTATCTACCCGATAACCCCGTCTTCACCCATGGCGGAAGTCGCTGACGAATGGTCTGCTAACGGCAGAGTTAATATGTTCGGTCAAAAACTTCGCCTTGCTGAAATGCAGTCGGAAGCAGGCGCAGCAGGTGCTGTTCACGGTTCATTGACCGCCGGCGCACTCACAACAACTTACACCGCAAGCCAAGGACTTCTCTTGATGATTCCTAATATGTACAAAATTGCGGGTGAACTTCTCCCCACAGTTTTCCACGTTAGTGCAAGGGCGCTTGCCGCTCATTCACTCAACATCTTCGGCGACCACGCTGACGTTATGGCTTGCCGTCAAACAGGCTTTGCTATGATTGCTAGTAACTCTGTTCAAGAAGTTATGGACTTAGCGCTTGTTTCACACCTTTCTACCTTAAAGACCAAAGTTCCTTTCCTTCACTTCTTCGATGGTTTTAGAACTAGTCACGAAGTTTCTAAAATCGATGTTATCGATTATGAAGAAATGAAAGAACTTGTGAATATGAAAGACATTGAAGATTTCCGTGCTCGTGCACTTAACCCTGAACACCCCGTTCAAAAGGGTACTGCACAAAACAGCGACATCTACTTCCAAAACAGAGAAACGGCTAACAAGTATTACCTTGCTACCCCCGCTATCGTTCAGGAAATGATGGACAAGGTTAATAAACTCACGGGCAGAAATTATCACTTGTTCGATTACGTTGGCGCACCCGATGCTGAAAACGTTGTCGTTATGATGGGTAGCGGTGCTGATGCCGTTGAAGAAACCATCAATAAGATGAACGCAGAAGGACACAAGGTTGGTCTTTTGAAAGTTAGACTTTACCGTCCGTTTGCAATCGAATACTTTATCGATGCTCTTCCCAAAACCGTTAAAAAACTTGCTGTTCTTGACAGAACCAAAGAAGCTGGCTCACTCGGTGAACCTTTATATCTTGACGTTTGCTCGGCTTTACTTGAAAAGGGCATGACCGACATCAAGGTTGTTGGCGGTAGATACGGTTTAGGTAGCAAAGAATTCAACCCGTCTATGATTTATTCTGTTTACAAGAACTTAGAACAGGCTGAACCTAAGAACCACTTCACCGTTGGTATTTACGACGACTTAACCAACTCTTCACTCGACTTCTCAGAAAAATACGACGCTGCACCCGCAGGTACGATTTCTTGTAAGTTCTGGGGTCTTGGCTCTGACGGTACGGTTGGCGCAAACAAGAACTCTATTAAGATTATCGGCGACCATACCGATAAATACGTTCAGGGTTACTTCTTCTACGACTCTAAAAAGTCAGGTGGTATCACCGTTTCACACCTCCGCTTCGGTGACACACCCATTCAGTCGGCATATTTAATCGACGCTGCTGACTTCGTACAATGCTCTAACCCCTCTTACATTACCCGTTACAATATGACGGGCGACATCAAGGAAAACGGTACTTTCCTTTTCAACACGTCTGCTAAGAGCGTTGCTGAACTTGAAGACGTTCTCCCCGCATCAGTTAAGAGAGATATTGCTAATAAAAACATTAATCTTTACGTTATAGACGCAATTAAGATTGCCGCTGAACTTGGTCTTCGTGGAAGAACAAACACCATTTTGCAATCGGCATTCTTCAAGGTTGCTAACATTATCCCCTACGACCAAGCCGTTGACTATATGAAGAAAATGGCATACAAGTCGTTCGCAAAGAAAGGCGACGCTGTCGTTCAAATGAACTACAATGCTATCGATTCTGCTAGTGCAAACCTTATTAAGATTGACGTTCCTGCTTGTTGGAAAGACGCAACCACAGGCGCCCCTATGGCTGACGTTGCTGACAACAAATACTTTAAGGATATCGTTCACCCCATACTCGTTCTTGAAGGCGACAAACTTCCGTCGTCTGCATTCAACGCTGACGGTTCTGTTCCAACAGGTACTACCAAGTATGAAAAACGTGGCGTTGCTGTAAACGTTCCTAAGTGGGATGCTGAAAATGTATTCAATGTAACCAATGTGCGTTCGTTTGTCCGCACGCTTGCATTAGACCTGCTCTCGTTAAGAAAGGTACGGATAAGCCCGTTTCATTTGTAACCAAAGATATGGTTGGCAACAAAGATTACGAATACAGAATGCAAGTTTCTCCGTTAGACTGTATGGGTTGCGGTGTTTGTGCTGATATCTGTATCGCAAAAGAAAAAGCACTCACTATGGTTCCGTTCGGTTCTATCGTTGAACAAGAAAAAGTCAACTATGAATTTAGTGAAAACTTACCCGAAGTAAACGTTTCTGCTTGCCCCGGTTGCAAACCCACTACCGTTAAAGGTAGCCAATTCAACAAACCGCTCTTTGAGTTCTCAGGCGCTTGCGCAGGCTGTGGTGAAACACCTTACGTTAAAGTTATCACTCAACTTTTCGGCGACAGAATGATTGTTGCAAACGCTACGGGTTGTTCGTCAATCTACGGTGGTTCTGCTCCTACCTGTCCTTACACGACCAACAAACAAGGCAAAGGTCCTGCTTGGGCAAACAGCTTGTTTGAAGACAACGCTGAATTTGGTTACGGTATGAACCTTGCTATGAAAGCACGTCGTGTTAAGATTGAAGAAGATATGCTTGCCGCTATGGATAAAGTAAACGCTGACACTAAGGCTGCTTTTGAACTTTGGATTAGCGACAAAGAAGATGCTGAAAAATCTAAGGTCGCAGCAGAGGCTGTTAAAACTGCTATCGCAAACGAAAGCGCTGACGGTCTTGATTACGTTAAGGGCAACCTTGACTGTTTGGTTAAACCGTCTATCTGGATTTTCGGTGGCGACGGCTGGGCTTACGACATCGGTTACGGTGGTCTTGACCACGTTTTAGCTAGTGGTGAAAACGTAAACGTTTTAGTTCTTGATACCGAAGTTTACTCTAACACCGGTGGACAAGCAAGTAAATCTACCCCGACAGGTTCTGTTGCTAAATTCGCTGCTGCTGGTAAACGTGTTAAGAAGAAAGACCTTGGTATGATGGCTATGAGTTACGGTTACGTTTACGTTGCTCAATGCTCAATGGGTTCTAATAAGCAACAACTTATGAACGCTCTCGTTGAAGCAGAAAAGTACGACGGACCTTCACTCATCATCTGCTATGCACCTTGTATCAACCACGGTATCAATATGATGAAGTCGCAAGAAGAAGAAAAGAAGGCTGTTGATTGCGGTTATTGGCAACTTTACCGTTACAACCCCGAACTTATTGACGAAGGCAAGAATCCGTTCACGCTTGACTCAAAAGAACCTACGGGCGACTACAAGGCGTTCTTGCTTGGTGAAACTAGATACGCTTCACTTATGAAAGCACGTCCCGAACTTGCTGAACAACTCTTTGAAAAGACTGAACAAGACAGCAAGGTTAGACTTGAAACTTACAAAAATCTTGCTAAGAAAGACTAATTGTTAAGTTTTTAGTTATTAAATATTAAACGGCACTCTTAATTTGAGTGCCGTTTTTTGTTGTTGACTTTTTTTGTGCTTTATAATACAATATATATATTAATACGTTTTGGTGAAATATGAAAGGTACTGTAAAAAAGAAAAAAATGAAACCGCTTGTTAAACTCGGTGTGATTTTAGCAAGCATCGTGTTGTTTTTTGGCATAATTTTGGGCGGTGCGATAGGCTATTTTAGACTGTCTGTCAACTCTTACTATTTAGCAAGCCAAACAGCGTTTTTAATTCCAGGGCTTAACGACGGATATATCCCGCAAGGTTTATGCTATGACGATAAAAGTCAAACTTTTATTTTATCGGGATATAAAAACAACCACTCTCCGTCGCCCGTTTATCTTGTTAAAAACGGTGAACTTGTTAAATCAGTTACCCTTTTAACGCCCGATAAAAAAGATTACACGGGGCACGGTGGCGGAATTGATATTGGTGGTGATTTCATTTACCTTGCAGGCGGTGGCGACTGCTGTATTTACGTTTATTCTTACTCTGATTTGATGAGCGCAAAAAATGGCGATAAACTAAACTGTCTTGGCAAAATACCGCTATTAGTTAGTGAAACTGATTATTTAGGCAACGCTTTCGTTACGGTTGTTGGCGATAGACTTATCACGGGTGAATTTTATAGGGACGGAAATTATCCAACGTTAGACACTCATAAAATTACCACATCGGCAGGCGACTATAATCAAGCGCTTGCCCTTGAATATAAACTTGACCCGAATAAAGAGTTTGGCATTGATTTAACGCCCGTAAAAGCGTACTCTATGCCCGACTTAGTTCAAGGGTTTACCATACACGATGGAAAAATTTACCTTTCAACGTCTTGGGGATTATCCTTTTCTACTATTTACGAATACGACCAAAGTAAACTTACTAAGGAAAAGAATATAACCGTTTTAGGCTCAACCGTTCCCCTTTACGCCTTGGACAGTACAAGCCTTACAGCGTCTTATAAAATTGCACCTATGAGCGAAGAAATCGTGTTTGTTGATAATCTTTTATACGTCAACTGTGAATCGGCTTCAAGTAAGTACATATTCGGCAAGTTCACAGGCGGACAATATCTATACAAAACCGACCTTTCTAAAATGAAATAACTTAAAGGCACAATCAAAATTGTGCCTTTTTTCTATCCTATTATTTTACACTTGACATTCTTAGAAATAAAATAACTTTTTATCTCTTTCATCTTTTGTTTGTCGGGCGACCACTCTTTTTTGCCAAAATATTCTTTGTTTAACCCTATATATTTGCCTTGACCTAAGTCGTGATGTGCAAAAATCTCAACACGCTTACAGTTTTTTAAGTCATTATATATTTTTATAACGTTGTCGTAATGTTCTTTGTTATCGTTTATTCCCTGAACGATAATGCACCGAAGTATAGTTTTAATACCAATATTATCAAGTGCAAAAAGATTTTTTATAATTTTATCCGTTTTTACGCCCGTGTACTTTTCGTGCCTATACTCATCGGTATCTTTTATATCAAAAAGGCACAAATCGACCTTTCCTTTCATTTCTTGTATCAATTTTTCATCAAAATATCCACAAGTTTGAATTGCTACGTTTAGTTTTTCTTTTTTAGCACAGTTAATAAGGTCAATCGCATTTTTTCCGTGGAATAACGGCTCACCACCCGACAATGTTATGCCACCCGTTTTGCCGTAAAACGCCTTGTCTTTTTTAACAGTTTCTATAATTTGTTCAATGCTCATTTTATTAGAACACTTTTCAATAGCACCCGTTAAACAAACTTCTGAACAATCCATACACTCATTGCACTTACTTCTATCAAAAACCTTTTTGTTATTAATTATACTATGTGCGCCCGTTTTGCAAACTTTTTCGCACGCCCCACACGCAACACATAAGTTCGGTGTATAAAAGAATTCTTCTTTTATCGACTGCGTTTCGGGGTTATGACACCACAAGCATTTAAGTGGACAACCTTTAAAAAACACCGTCGTTCTTATCCCAGGTCCGTCGTGTACACTGAATCTTTGAATTTTTGCTACGGGCAGAATCGTTTTATCCATTGTGTTCAGTCCTTTGAATTATCATATCTTGCCACTCTTTCGTTAGCGTTATAAATCTTGCGTTCCAACCCGACACCCTAACGGACAACGTTTTAAAGTCCTTGGGGTTTTGTTGTGCTTTTTTTAGAGTTTTGGCGTCAACAACGTCTATTTGAACAAAATATCCACCAAGTATAACGAACGCTTTTATAAGTTGTATTAGTGCATTAAGTCCTATCTCCCCATCAAGCGTGTTGGGTGAAAGTTTTAAGTCAAGCGCAGTGCCCGTAACCATCTTTTTTAAATCTGCTTTGCAGTACGATTTTATTACGGCAGTCGCACTCTCCGTATCCGTGCCTGGCGTGGGCGAAGAGTTACTTGATAAAATTTTGCCTTGCTTTTCGCCAAACGGTGCGCTCAGCCTATTTTTAGCCCAGTCAATCTCTCTGCCGAAAGTCGATATCCCCGCAGGAAACTTTACGCCGTGGACGTTATCTTGCTCTTTACAAGCGCTGTAAAAATCGTCTATAAATCTTTTATATATTTTGTCAACGTCATCGTTATCAGTGCCATAAAACTTTAACTGTCTAACTTTATTTAGCAACGTTTCGTGTCCTTTCCAATCATCTTTTAAGACTTGCATAAACTGCTCAAAACTAACAAGTTTTTGGTCAAAAACGATTGTTTTAATAGCATAAAGTGAGTTTACGGTATCAGCAACGCCCCCGGCGTGTGGCGAATAAACGTTATAGATAGGTCCGCATTCGTTATATGCACGCGCTTTTTCTATACAGCCGTCCACGAACAGCGATATAACAGACGTTGGCGTGTTTATATTTTGCTCTTTTTCGGGGTCTAAAACTAAGCCTTCTTTAACACGGTCGCAAATGGCTTTGACCTGACTAAATAAGTCCTTTTTATACGCTTGATATAAATCTTCAAACGAAGAAAAGTTCACGCTTTCAAACGAATTTAGAGTTGTTTTTTGTAGTAATGCTAACGTATCGAACGGATAATACATAAAATACGTTCTGCCAGGTATCTGAACTTCCCAACATCCGTCGTTGGCAAAGTTTGTAGCTTCACTTTTTTCGTAGCCGTAATCGGTAAGCGCTTGTAAAATGAGTTCTTCATTGTATATTGCCACCGTTCCGCCACCGTGACGGATAACCCGTGCAACCTTGTTTAATAGTTTAGCGCTAGTTTTTCGGTTAATCCTGACCGTTATAGGAAAATCGGATATGGAAAGTTCTTCAACAATATCTAAGACAAGGTAAGTTACTTGGTTTGTAACGTCTTTGCCGTTTTTGTCAATACCCGATAAAACTATGTTTTGGTAATGCTGTGCATCGCCCGACCCTAACGGAGTGTCCTTTTCTATCCATTCCGTTCCCTTTATAAAAAACGACGCTAATATTTCACGGGCTTGTTTTATTGTAATCGTGCCGTTTTTTAAGTCGTTTTCTAAATAATCACCTAAAATAACGTCTATTCTGCCAATCCCCGGCCAGTTGCCCGTAAGTCTTAAAAACGAAAAGATAAACCACAGCGATTGCACCGCTTGATAAAAGTTTTGTGCTTTCTTAAAAGGAACTTGCAATAAGTTTTGATAAATTTCAGGCTTTGCCGTCTTGGTTGCTTCTAAATAGCGTGCGTGATAAATACGCATACAGTCAATTACGTTAAGTAGGCTCTTCAAAAACTTTATCTGTCCGTCCTTTAAGCCTTTTTCGCTAAGTTTTTTATTTATTTGCTCTTCATAATACACAATGCCTTTTTCTATTGCAGTCTTGTAGTTTACGGTAAGGTGGCTAATACTCCAAAAAACGTATTCCCCCTTATACGTTACGGGAATCATATGCTTTGTTGCGCCAAAAAGCGTTGCCGAACCAGAAACCATTTCGTTTTCAGTAATGCGAATAGGTGCTTTTTCCACGATTTGCCTTATCATAAAATCATATTGTTCAAGATTGCTTAATCTTTCAAAACTTTTGTCGGTTATGTCTATATTTACCGTGCTTTTAATTTGTTCACCGTACTTTCCCGAAAGTGATTCGTAGGCAAATTTACGAGTTTTTGCTTTAAGTCTTTTGGGTCGGTTTTGGTACGAGGCTGTTGGAAATTCCATTTCTTTCCCCCCTTATTTTTATTTTTATTATATTATACTGTAATAAATTGTAAAATTCATTGACTATTTTATTTGTTTTTTGTATTATATTATTATAATGAAAAATATCAAAATAGAAAACGTTTATGTAAAATCAGTTTTTCACGGCAGTCTTGACGGAAGTTATGACGGCGTGTTTCACCAAAAAATTTTATCCACCTTATCCGTAGTGCAAGCGTTAGAGGGTAGTTATGAAGTTTCAATAGATGGCTCTAAGGTGTTTTCGACGGGAGAGGGCGGTGTCTTTATTGCACCTAAGTCCACCGTGCAAAAAATTATGCACCGTAACGGACAAAATGGTAAAATGACTGCACAATGGGTATTTATTGACGCTTTTTTAAACGACGGACTTAGTTTTGACGAAATCTTTTCTTTCCCCGTTATTTTGGATAAAAAATATAATCAACGTATTGAACGGCTTATCAAGAGCATAAGGTTTGAATCCGACTGCTTTGAAAAAACTAAACACGCAATATCTATTCTTAAAATATTATATGAAAACGCTTCTTTTAGCAAAAAAAGAAATTCTATAAAAGATAAAATAGAAAAGTTTGTTGACCAAAACTATCGTGAAAATATTACGGCAACCGATATTGCAAAAGCGCTTTACTGCTCACCTTCACAAGTTTTTAAGCATACTAATAAGTTTTTTAATCTTTCCCCTGCAAATTACATAAACGGCATTAGACTTGCAAAAGCAGAAAAAATGCTTGCCTTTTCTGATGATGACGTTACAAAAATTGCTCTTTCCGTCGGGTTTTATGACGTTTGTTATTTTTCAAAACTCTTTAAAAAGCGTTACGGGTTAAGTCCATTAAATTATAGAAAAGATTTTATTGTAAAAAACAGTATAAAATAAATTCATATAACGACAAATGCGTTCGCTTGTAAGCGAACGCATTTATTTTTTTTGTTGCTTTTTCTTTTACAATAATTCTTTTACTGCGGTTGGGAAGTCTAAATAGTTATCTATTTTTATAAAGTTAAAGTCTGAGTTGTAAACGCTTTCATCGTTTCCACCTAAACCGTAATCATCGCCAACAAAAACGACTTGGTTGTGATTATATCCGTTTTCCTTGCAATATAGGTCAAGCGCATAATATTTATTAAAGGGCTTTGGTGCCATATCGAACGATGACGAACCACCCACGAAAACGTGATAAGTTGGGAACGCACTAGCAACTTCGTTATAAATTTTTCTACGTTTTGACCTATCGGGGTCAAAGGAAAGTTTATCTTCAAGTTGTGCTTTCGTGCCAAGTATTGGGAAAGTTATTGCTCCCGATGGGTGAAATTCTACGTTGTTTCCGCTAAACGTGGTGAAGTTGAATTTTTTTCTAAGCTCTGTTATTTTTCTTTCGGCATCTTCTTTATCGCACGGTAAAACTTCGTCTCTAATTATATCCATTTCGCCCGTAACTGCATTATATTTTCCGTATTGAAGACCGTAATTACCTATTATATCAATGGGGTAACGTTCCATTTGATTAAATATTCGCATTACTTGTCCTGCGCCCACCATTAGCAGTTTATACTTTTTATTAAGTTTATCAAGCGTCTCTCTATTCGCAGTGCAAAGTGGTTGCTTATGTTGGGTAAGTGTTCCGTCAAGGTCAAGTGCTACTACTTTTATGCTTTTTACGTCCATTATAACTGCCCACCGTTAATATCGTAATTCATCCATAAAACAGTATATCTATCTTTAAGGTCTTTTGCGTATCTTATCGCATCGTTTATTTTTTGCTCTCCGTAAAAGGAATAAAACTCATTTATATCGTATCCAACAGGACTTAAAATATCCAAAATTTGTTGTGATGACGGCATTTCTTTTAATACTTTTTTAATTTCTTGTTGCTTTTCTTTGTATATAATTGCTCTATTTTTTGAATACGTACCTAATTTTTCTTGCAATTTTATACAACCGCTTGCAACAGAGCCGTAAACTCTGTTTAACTCGTTTTCTTTTTGCTCTTTTTCTTGAACGTATTGCACACCGTCATACGCTTGATTTAAAAGTTTTTCCCTAATCTGTGCGGTTATCACGGTTGAATAAGCTACGTCTATTCCGTGCGGAAAATATTCTTGTCCTTTAACAATGCCCGTGATTTCAAAAAAGTGTGAAAGATGGTGTTCACTGCCAGACGCTGGACGTGAAGAGCCTGCAAAACTAATCATAATTCCAACAACTACAAGCGCTTCCATAAGAATTTTTACACTTTCTCTATCCCTATTTATTATGCCTTGCGCCACCGACATAGTCTTTTTAACCATATCAAAAGTAACGTTATAAATGTAGTCGCAAATATATTCACCGTTGACAAGAGCGGAAAGTTTCCAGTCGTTAAGTGAAGAAAATTTTCCTATTATATCGCCGTATCCTGCTTTAATCATTTCCATAGGCGCATCTTTAAGAACGTTTACGTCTGCAATGATAGCAAGCGGAAGTCCAACTGAGTACGTTACTTTCATACCGTCCGTTATCATTGCTGCACCCGTTGATGCGTATCCGTCCATACTTGGCGCAGTTGCAACGATTATATATGGAACTTTTTTATCAAACGAAACGTATTTGCAAAGGTCCTGAATTACACCCGAACCTATCCCAACTATTAAATCAGCATCTTTAAGGTCGCTTTCAACACGTTCTATTGCGCTTTCGTTAGGAATAAGAATTGTTTTTCCACTAAATACCGTCTTAAAAAATACTTTTTCGCCTAAAACTGCACTTACCTTTTCGCCCGAAACGTTATAAGTGTTTTGGTCGGCTACGATTAAAATCTTTTTATATGGTGCACAAATATCTTTTAATCTTTGTATTGCACCATCTTCAATATAAACGTACTTAATATCGCAAGTGTGGTTTTTCCCACATTCACACTTTTTGCCTTTTAAAAATGAGTTGATATCCATATTTAATCCCCTTTGTTTATAGCTTAATGATATCATAATATATCTTTTTTTGTCAAAATTTTATATGATTATTTAAATCTTTTCAATATATTTTCCATAATAGTCGGTTTTTACGCACAAAACTTTTTCTTTTGAGCATTATTTTGAAAAAATACGTTATTTATATAATGTTTATATATAAAAAAATAAAAATATTTTAAAAACCCCTTAATTTTGCTTTACAACTTTTGTTTTATCAAGTATAATACTATTACTTTATCGCTTTACCGTGATAAAGTAATAAAAAGTAAAGTTTGGGTGAAAGAAAATTTTTGCACCCACAAAGGAGAAACATTTATGAAAAAACTATTTGCACTTTTAATCACGGCTGTGATGACGCTTACCGCTTGCTTTGGTTTGACCGCTTGTTCTAAACCGCTTACTGGTTATGATATTGAACTTGCAAGAAAGGTTGTTTCGTATCTTAACGAAGAATATGATACAAATATTGAAATTGAATTTCAAGAAATCGAATGGTCAGCAAAAGAAGCATTGCTTGAAAACGGAACTATCGACCTTGTATGGAATGGTATGACAATTACCCCAGAAAGATTATCTGAAATGTGTATTTCTGTTCCTTATCTTTACAACAAACAAGTTGCTGTTGTAAGAGTTGCTGATGAAGATAAATTTTCGGGTTCTTCGGTTAATAACTTAATTCAATTTGCAGCTGCTACTATTGGTGCAGAAGCTGGTTCTGCTGGTGAAGATGTAACTAAAACTTTGTTTGCCCGTAACGAATATATTCCTTCAACAAGTCAATTAGATGCTTTAACTAGCCTTGACAGTGGTAACATAGACGTTGCTATTATCGATTCAGTTATGGCTGGTTACTACACTTCTAAGGGTGTTTATAAAGATAAACTTGTTGTTGTTGACGGTCTTGTTCTTGCTCAGGAATCTTACGGAATCGCTGCTAAAAAAGGTAATTTTGCTCTTGTATCGAAAATAAACGAAGCACTTATTGAACTTCGTACAACCGATTATGCTAAGGTTGCTGATGATTTTGGTTTAACCGATTCTATTGCAATTACTGAAAACACTACTAATCCATTTGCTTTGGCAACTGATTCTAGTTGGGACAATGTTGTTGCTTCTAAAAAGCTTGTTATCGGTTATACTGTATTTGCGCCTATTGCTTATACAGCAGAATAATTAAAGGATTTTACTAATGTCACAATTCGTTTCTATAATACTCGAATTATTACAAGGGTTCGGCACAACACTTTTGTTGTTTGCCGTAACCCTTATAGTTTCTTTACCGTTAGGACTATTAATTTCTTTCGGGAGTATGTCAAAATTAAAACCTATAAAACTTTTTTGTAAAGGACTTATTTGGGTTATAAGGGGCACACCTTTAATGTTGCAAATTTTATTGGTAAGCTTCTTACCAAAATATATTTTTGGTGTGCTTAATAAAGACGTTGCTTTGTTTTTAGGAATAAGCACTAAATCCTTGCTGTTTATTTTCGTTGCTATTGCCTTTATAATCAACTACGCCTGCTATTTTTCTGAAATTTTCCGTTCAGGTATAGAATCAATTTCACAAGGTCAATATGAAGCAGGCAAAGTTTTAGGAATGAAAAAATCACAAGTTTTTACTAAAATTGTTTTAATGCAAGTTGTTAAACGTATTGTTCCGCCTATGAGTAATGAAACTATTACTTTGGTTAAAGATACCGCTCTTGCGCAGATTTTAGGTGTTGTAGACTTGCTTAACGCAGCAAACCACGCCGTTAACGAATTTGTTGTTTTAACACCTCTTGTTTATGCTGCAATTTTCTATTTGATATTCAACGGTCTTTTAACACTCCTTTTTGGAAGATTAGAAAAAAAACTTTCTTATTATAAGGTGTAATATGGCATATTTAACTGTTGAAAATTTTTATAAATCTTTTGGGGAAACCGAAGTTTTAAAAGGAATAGACTTTTCACTTAATAAGGGTGAAGTTTTATCTATTATAGGCTCTTCTGGTAGCGGTAAAACAACACTTCTTCGTTGCATCAACTTTTTAGAACAGGCGGATAAAGGCACTATGACCGTTGATGGACAAGTGCTTTTCGATGCGCAAGATGATAAAAAAGATAACGATAAGATTTTAAGGGAAAAACGCCTAAACTTTGGGCTTGTTTTTCAGTCTTTTAACCTTTTCCCGCAATATAACGTGTTAGATAATATTGCGCTTGCACCAAGGCTTTTACTTAAAGATAAAATTAAAAATTATAAAAAAGAACTTAAAAAACAAAAAGATTTATCAAGAAAAGATATAAGAAACAAAATTGCTGAATTTAAAAAGACTGAACTTGAAAACATTAAAAACGAAAGTCTAATTCTTCTTGAAAAAATCGGTCTTACTGAAAAAATTAACTCTTATCCTTGTGAACTATCGGGTGGACAATGTCAGCGTGTTGCTATTGCAAGGGCTCTTGCATTAAAGCCTAAAATTTTGTGCTTTGACGAACCTACTTCGGCACTTGACCCAGAACTAACGGGCGAAGTATTAAAGGTTATCCGTTCACTTAAAGACGACGGCAGAACTATGATTATAGTTACTCACGAAATGGCGTTTGCAAAAAACGTTTCGGATAAAGTTATTTTTATGGCTGATGGTGTTATTGAAGAAGCAGGCAAGGCAAAAGATATTTTTGAAAAGCCAAAGTCGGAAAAACTTATTCACTTTTTATCTTCCGTTTCTAATAAAGACGGTAAATAATCTAAAAATTATATAACGTATTATTAAATTTAAAACAAAAGCACCAAAAAGGTGCTTTTTTATTTTTACTATACTTGTTTAATATTTTAATACCATTATTCCCTTTTTTACGGCGTAATCTACGGTTTTTTTAGTTCCACCATAATCACGGGTTAAATAATATAGTACCAAAGAACTTCTATCGACCATATATTTGTTGCGCTTCATCATACAATAATTATCGTACTCTATACTGACATAAACTTTTTCATCAGCACAATCAATCATTCTTTCGTATTCTGCTTTTTGAATTTTATTAAACCTATCGGCTTGGCTTACGCACGGTATACACGCAATGATTTTTATTGGTGTTTTTTCCCTAATCTTTTCAAGCGCCTTAAAACATTCAGTATCAAACCCCAAAGCCATACCAACCATAAAGGTATCGTAACCGATATTTACAATTTGTTCTAAACGCTTTTTTAAGCGTTCTTTATCAAAATTATACGGAAGCACTCTATGCCCTGTAACAGCGCACGTTTTTGCAGGATTTATTAACAGTTCTTTCACAGCGGATTCTTCCTTTCCTTTCCGTTTCCCCTTGGATATTTTTTATCCGTTGGTTTTTCTTTTTTAATTACTATTAGCGAACGCTTTGCCCCGTCAAGTAAATAATTTTTTACTTCTATTACCTTTCCACCTAAAATTTTAACGGCGTTTTGTGCTTCTAATACTTCATCGGTTGAATCGCCCTTATAAGAAACAAATTTTCCACCAACTTTTACAAAGGGCATACAATATTCTAAAAGAGTATTAAGTCTTGCCACTGCTCGTGCTGAACACAAATCAAAACTTTCCCTATATAACGGGTCTTTTGCTAAAATCTCAGCACGATTGTTGATAACTTCTATATTTTCAAGATTTAACTCTTTTATAACAGTTTTTAAAAATTCACACTTCTTTCCCGTGGCTTCAAGCAATGTTACCGACAAGTCGTTTTTCATAATTTTAATAGGTATTGCGGGAAATCCACCACCAGAACCAATATCTATCAACTTATTACCAACTAAGTTATCCACACCCAAAACGCTGTCAATAAAGTGTTTTTTAATAACTTCTTCACGCTCAGTTATTGCGGTTAAGTTAAATTTTGAGTTATAAAAAACAAGTAAATCGTAATATTTTTCAAACGATTCTAATTGTTTATCCGATAACTCTATTCCATACTCTAAAAAATATTTTTTCATATATATAGTATAACATATAAATCGTTAATTAACAAATAAATTATTTATCAACTTTTCATTTTGTTAAAAAGTTTATAACTTAATTTTTTTCTTTACTTTTATCAAAAATAAATTTTTTTTTCTTAATTTTTTAATCAGTTTAATTTTTTTTATCTACTTATAAAAAACTTGTCCACTTTTACTCAACAATTAATCAACAATGATTTTGACCATTAAAATGCTAACATTTTTCACCTTTTCCACATTTACACATCACTCTATTATTAATACGACTTTTTTTTAAATTTTAAATAATAAAAATAACATATCTATAACCACGCAAGCGACGATGCGTTTTAATTTAAATATATATTTAAATAAAATTACTAATAAAGATAAAAATTCTTGATTTTTTTCTTCATTTCGTATATAATACAAACAGTTGATTTTTTGATATTTTTTTATAAAAGGTAATTTTTAGTTTTGGAGAAGTATTTATGAAACTTATTTGCGACGGTCTTGATTTATCTGATGCAGTGTTAAAGGTATCGAAAGCGTTATCAGTTAAAGCTGCAAATCCCGTTCTTGAAGGGATAAAGATTACGGCAAAGGGCGATTCGCTTACCCTTCTTGCTACCGATATGGAACTAACCATTGAAAAGAAGATTAAAGCTGACGTTTTAATGGAAGGTGAAACTGTCGTTGTAGGTAAATATTTCGTTGATTTTGTTAAAAAGCTTGAAAAAGAACAAATTGAACTTTGTAGGCTTTTTGACGGTGGACTTCAAATTAAGTACGCTGATTCTGAATCAGAACTTCAAGTATTTCCTGCTGAAAACTTCCCAAAAATTGAAAAGGATATTGATGGAAGTTACTTTGAAATTTCACAAGCGGATTTTAAGGAAGTTGTTGAAAAATCAGCATTTGCTTGTTCTATCGACGACAGTAGACCGATACTTAAAGGTTGCTTATTTGAAATTCAAAACAACGAATTAACTTCGGTTGCTCTCGACGGGTTTAGAATGGCTGTTGTAAAAAAGAATATTTCAGCAAGTTCTGATATTAAAGCAGTTATTCCGTCAAGGGCACTTTCTGAAATAACAAGGCTTCTTGATAAAGACGAAAATACCGTTAAAGTATATTTACAGAAAAATTCACTCTTTGTTGAAGTGGAAAATACCTGTTTAATCAGTAGACTTATTGAGGGTGAATTCGTTAAATATAATCATATTCTTCCAAATTCTTTTGAAAATAAGGTTACGGTTAATCGCCAAGCATTACTCAGCAGTATTGAAAGAGCGTCAATCGTTGCAAGGAACGATAGATATAACGTAGTCAAGTTTGATATTAAAGAAGAAGTTATGACAATTTCTGCTAAATCCGAAGTAGGTAACGTAAACGAAAACGTGAATGTTATACTTACCGGAAAGGATATTCAAATAGCGTTTAACGGCAAATATTTAGCAGAATATTTAAAAATAGTAAACGATGAGTTTATTGAACTAAACTTAAATACGCCTATCGACCCGTGTATAATTACAGCCGTTGGAAACCAAGGATTTTTATATTTAGTGCTTCCGGTAAGAATAAACGCTTAATTTAATTGACAAAATTAAAAAATATCTATACAATATATAAACGCAAAAAGAAAAAAATATCTTGCAAATAGGAGACATATAAAATGAAACAGACTTATCAACCCAAGAAAAGACAAACTAGCAAAGTTCACGGATTTAGAAAGAGAATGAAGACCCGTTCAGGAAAGAACGTTTTAAAAAGACGTCGTAACAAAGGTCGTCATAAACTCTCTGCTTAATTTAGTATGACCTTTGATTATAGGTTAAAAAAAGAAAAAGATTTCAATCTGGTTTTTAATAAAGGTAAAAGATTGTTTACACGGAATTTGACGGTTGTATTTTTTCCGTCAAATTCTTTAAAAGCCGGTTTTGCCGTTAGCAAAAAGCACGGCAAAAGTGTGCAGAGAAATAGGATTAAACGTCTTTTAAGGGAATCTTTCAGAAGTTTTATGCCGGAATTCCGTCAAAACTTCTTTTTTGTTTTTATACCGAAAGTAACAGAAGAATATACGCTAAACGCATTTAAAGAGAGTATGGGTTTTCTTTTTAAAAAGGGCGGATTTATAGACTGATGTTAAAGTTTTTAAGTATTAAACTTATAAGGTTTTATCAAAAATATTTATCGAAAGGAACTTGTATGTATTTTCCTACTTGTTCTCAGTACATGATTGAAGCAATTTTAAAACACGGCTTTTTTGTCGGGTCTTTTTTGGGTATAAAAAGGATTTTACGCTGTCACCCTTGGTGTAAAGGTGGGTTTGACAAAGTGCCTGATAAAAAAAGCGTAGTTAAGTGGGTATATTAATATGGAATTAGGAATTATCAATTTTACACCGCCGTCAGTTGCGGGTGACTTTTTTGCTAGTATTATTTATTGGCTTGTTGGAATTGTTGGTGTCGTTGGTGGAATAGTTTTATTTACTTTATTACTAAAACTTGTAACTTTCCCCTTTGATTACGTTTCAAGAGCGTCAATGCGTAAAAATTCAGTTAAAATGGAAGAAATGCGTCCCGAACTTGAAAAGTTACAAAAACAATACGCTGATAATAAAGACTTATATAACCAAAAAATGATGGCGCTTTATAAAAAGAACGGCTATTCTATGTTCGGTGCTTGTTTACCGACCATTATCACGCTTGTTATCTTTATTATTGCACTCAATGGTTTCCAAGCATATTCACAATTCCAAAATAAACAATATTTTTATGATATGAGCGTTGCTTATAACAGTGTTGTTTATGATGGTTTTGAAAGCGATAATACTTATATTATTGAAAAAGACGGTAAACTTGTATTTAATTATGACCAAATTATCGCTAACGGCGAAGGTACTGACAAAAGTATAGAAAATACTAACATAAAATATACTTTCACTACCGAAACTGACGAAGATAATAAAAAGACTGGTAAACTTACTGTTTCAACTGACGGATACGTTAAAATGGTAAATACTTGTACCTTTAACGGCGAAACAGTTATTTGGAACAATACCCCTAACTTTTATTTAATCGACGGCGCAGATTTAAGCAGTTTAACTATTGTTAGAACTGAAAACGGTAAAGAAGTAAAATATGCGGTTGCCGAAGAAAAAACGGCTGAAATTTTATATAACGAAAGAGTTCAAAAGTACGTTGCTAATAATATTGATGCAGAATATAAAAATTATAAAGAAACCGCTGGCGACAGTGCAAAATCAAAAGAAGAATATAAAGTTGACCTTGCAAACGCTTATAAGGCTGACGTAAAAACTTCTTATGAAACTTTCAAATCACAAGAATACAAAAAGGCGTTCGTTGAAGACGTTCAGCAACAAAGGTCTGCCGATAAGTATAGAAGTACTGAAAAATCTTTCCTTTGGGTTAAAAACGTTTGGGTTGCCGATAAATCAACCGACCACCCCGTTCACTCTTCTTGGGAAGCATTTACAAGTGCTTACGGTCAAAGTGAAAACAATATAGGTGAAATAGCATATAATAATTTAACTGCTAAACTTGACGCTGAAAAGAATGCACCTAACGGATACTTTATCCTTGTAATTTTAACCGCTGGTTCTTCACTTTTAATGCAAATTATTATGGGTAAGAGCCAAAAAGCGCAAATGGAACTTCAAACGGTTGACGGACAAGGCGCTCAAACCCAAAAGATAATGAAATGGATGATGCCGATTATGATGGCAATATTTGCCTTTATGTATACGGCGGCGTTCTCAATCTATATCGTGCTAAGTTCTATAATTAGTATGTTGACAACTTTCCTTATAAACTTTATTGTTGACAGAAAACTTAAAAAGAATAAAGCAGTAACCGAAACAGGACGTATTCACGGCAGAGTTTATACCCCTAAACAAGAAGAAATCGCTCAGCCCAAAAAACAAGAAAAGAAAAAGAAAGACGACAAGTTTGCTCACGCAACGGGTGAAGATTTCCTTTCGGGTAAAGCGGACAAAAAGCACGTTCGTGGAAGAATTAAGTAAATAATTTATGCGCAGTGGCGCACGGAGGAATAAAAATGCAATTTACAGGTAAGATGGTGGAAGAAGCTAAGTCAATCGGACTTAAAGAGCTTAATATCACCGAAGAAGAGGCGAAAATCACAGTTATTGAAGAGCCGGTTAAGGGGCTTTTTGGTAGACTAAAAGGCAAAGCAGTTGTTGAAATCGAAATTATTAAAAAAGAAAATGACGAACAAAGGGCGCTAAACTTTGTACAAGGCATTATTGACATTATGGAATTAAACGCTACGACCGAACTTTCTGAAAAGGACGGCAGTACGGTTATAACCTTAGTTTCAAACGATTCTTCAAGCGTTATCGGATACCGTGGTGAAATTCTTGACGCAATTCAAGTGCTTGCAGGCGCTGCAATGAACATCGGCAATAAAGAATACAAAAAAGTTGTAGTTGACTGTGAAAATTATAGAACTAAACGTGAAGAAACACTCATTAAACTTGCTAAAAAACTTGAAGAAAAAGCAACTGAAATGAGACGTGAAGTTATGCTTGAACCGATGAGTCCGTATGAAAGAAGAATTATTCATACTGCCCTATCAAGTAGTGAAACGGTAACGACAAAATCTGACGGCAAAGAACCTAACCGTTACGTTGTAATCGTTCCTAACGATAAGGACGAATTTGCTAAACCCTATAACGCAGGCAGAAATCATTCTGACCGTGGCGGAAAAAAAGACGGTGGAAGAAAAGGCGGAAACCGTGGCTCATTTAAGGGCGGACGTGGTGGCAGAAGAGATAACAAATCTTCTAGCGGAGCAAAGAAAAAAACCACCATTAGTTTTGGCACTTACTTAGGAAACAGCCTTAAAGACTAATACCAAAAAATAATAAAGAAAAAATCAGATTCCTTTCGGAGTCTGATTTTTTTTAATCTTCAAAATCATTAAAATAATCTTTATCGAAAAATTGCGATAACGTTATGTTAGCACCTTGACAAAACGCTTTAATTGTTGATACTTTGGAGCATTTTGTTCTTCCTTTAATTAAATCGTAAATTGCTGATGGCGATTTACCACCGTTTAGTGCCGTTTCACATACGTTTATTTTCTTTTCTTTGCAAATTTCTTCTATTCTTTTTATTATTGCTTCATTAATATTCATACGTTCACCTTCGTGGAATTCCATATAGGTATTCCACGAAAATATTATATGAATTATTTTATTTATTATCTCGTGGAGTTCCACGATATTGACAAAAGGTGATTAATGCTGATATAATTATTTACGGAATTCCACGAAAAAAAGGATTTTTATGAAAGTTTGTTTTATAGGGCATAGAAAAGTTGAAGATAAAGAAAATCTTTTATTATTGTTAAATGATACTGTTGTATCACTCTTAAAAAAAGGTGTTACAACGTTTTTATTTGGGAGTAAAAGTGAGTTCGATGACTTATGTTGGCAAGTTGTTACTAAGTTAAAAAAAGAATTTCCTTATATAAAAAGAATATACGTTAGGTCAGCCTTTCAAGTGATTGATAAAGATTATGAAGATTATTTATTAAAATCTTATGAGCAGACGTACTTTCCGCCCAAAATTGAAAAGGCAGGTAAATTTTCTTACGTTGAACGTAACTATGAAATGATTGATAATTCTACTTATTGTGTATTTTACTATAATGAAAACTATTCACCACAACCTGTAAAGAATTTAAAAAAGAATAAAATTTTATCAGTAAAGCGTAATAGCGGAACAAAAATTGCTTATGAGTACGCTATGAAAAGATAAAAGCAAATTATAAATTTATATAAAAGTAAGTTGTCATAGAAATTTTTAGAAAGTTTGACATATTCTATTGATTTTAAATTTAAATATATGTTACAATCATAAAAAGGAAAATTTCGGGAATAATTATGTTGACGGTATTAATGACGGCGCTTGGCGTTGGCGGTGCAACTGTTATCGGCGCTTGTATTGGGTTTATTTTTAAGAAAGTTTCGCATAGGTTTAGCGATATAGTTTTATCTTTTGCGGCAGGCGTTATGCTTGCTGCCGCTGTGCTTGGTCTTATTATTCCCTCAATCGAATACGGCGGAAGCAATTTGACCGCAGTGTTAATAACTGTTTTAAGTATTTTTCTTGGTGCAGTATGCTTAAACTTTATTGATAAACTTGTTCCCCACTTACATAAACTTGCAGGCGGAGATATTGAAAAACATAAGGAAAACGTTAAACTAAATAAAATACTTTTATTTGTTATGGCTATTGCCATACATAACCTACCCGAAGGCATTGCGGCAGGCGTTGGGTTTGGTTCGGGCAATACCACGGGTGCATTTATTATTGCAGGCGGTATTGCACTTCAAAATATCCCCGAAGGTATGGTTATAATCGGACCTATGCTATCTGCGGGGCTATCAAAAAAGCGCACCTTTATCTATGCAATGATAACGGGACTTGTTGAAGTTTTAGGCACGTTTATTGGATATTTTGCAGTATCAATTGCATCGGCAGTTTTGCCTTTTGCCCTTGCTTTTGCAGGCGGAACAATGCTTTACGTTATAAGTGATGAAATGATTCCCGAAACTCATCTGCACGGCAGTCAGCGTGGCGCAACTTATGCGTTGCTTGTAGGTTTTTGCTTGATGCTTGCAGTCGACGTACTTTTAGGATAGGAGAAAATATTATGAAAATTACGCTTAACCCTGATAAAGAAGTAGTTAAGACTATTAAAGAAGGCTTAAAAAGAACGGGTGGATATTGCCCGTGTAGATTAAGCAGAACGGAAGAATATAAGTGTATGTGCGAAGAATTTAAACAGCAAATTGCAGACCCTGAATTTGAGGGGTTTTGCCATTGCTTGTTATATTATAAACAAAAATAAAAGGAGCAATAAAAATGGAAGTAATATTGACCAAAGAAAATTTTGAAAACGAAGTTATTAAAAGCGATATCCCCGTAATCGTTGATTTTTGGGCGACGTGGTGCGGACCGTGCAAAATGATTGCACCTGTTTTAGAAGAAATCGCAAAAGAGTACGACGGCAAAGTTAAAGTTGCAAAAGCCAACGTTGACGATGAGATGCAACTTGCCCTTGAATACAAAGTGGAAGTTATCCCCACCCTATTCTTCTTTAAGGACGGAAAGGCAGTTAAAAAGACTGTTGGCGTTCAAACCAAGCAAGAAATTTTACAAACGGTATTCAGTTTGTAAGCAAAAAAGACTAAACAAAACGTTTAGTCTTTTCTAATGTATTAATAATTATCACTTTTATTTTTATTACATGTACTACAAAGAGTTTGTAAATTGTCATAAGTACTTTTTCCACCCTTTGCAATGGGTTTGATGTGGTCTATTTCTAAATTTTCAAATTTATCACTACGCCCACAAAATCTGCATCTATACCCATCTCTCTTATAAATTGAGAAGCGCATTTTGTTTGAAACCTTGCCTCTTTCAACACGACAAATAGCGTCCCAAATGCCCCTATCATTATAGAAAGTACCATTTTTGTCATTTAACCTGTCAATAAGCAAAGAAATATGTTCTAAGGAAAAAGTTTGATGTTTTCGCATATAAATAGAGCCGTTAATTTTTGAACAATATAAATGAACAGGAATATTAAAATTTATTATAGGTTTTAATATATTTTTATCAAACAAGGCTTTTTCTTTTGATATTAGTCTATGTATATTTAACTTATTATTTGGTTGAATAAAATTACCGAACTGTTTAAGAGTAGATAATCTTTTACAATAGGAATTGTATTTAATTCTATTTGAGCAAACAAAGTTTATTTGTTCTACAATTTTATATTTTTTAAACTGTAATTGATATATTAAATAATCTTCACAAGAAATATTATTATAAAAATTTTTATTATCGTAAGTGTGTTGTTCATTAAAATAATCAATTTTCGTGTAGAATTTATACTCTTTATTTAAATTAAATAGATTATTGAGAGCAATACTATTTTTCAGAATATACTGTAAATATTTCTTGTTGATAGTATAAAAAAAATAACTTATAAATGCGGTACAAAAAGCAATTATTAAACAAATACAAGTAATTAGAAGTTCCATTTTTTTTCTTATCCTTACCAAATTTTACATTTTAACAAAAGTTATAATTAAACTAAAAAGAATTGAAAAAATATAAATTTCAATTCCTTTTCTATTAACTATTAAAAAACTTTTTATAAAACATTCCGTATAGAACGGTGGATATTACTACAAATACAACACACAAGCCGATTAATATGTATGCAACGAATTCGGGGAAAAGTATTATCGGGCGTAAAAATAGAACGAATAGCGATAGATAGATAAAGAGCGAACATAACTTTCCGAACCATTTTGAACTGTTGACCTTTTCCCTTTCGTGAAAGGCTTTTAGCCCCCACTTTAAAAGTAACAGTTCTTTTACCGCCATAAGCACGACAAGCCCAACGACCACAAGATACTGCGGAATAAGACAGCAAATAAGCGCCGCTTGCGTTAGTTTATCTGCAATGGGGTCGACAAGTTTGCCGAAATCGGTTACCATATGAAACTTTCTTGCAATAAAGCCGTCAAGCACGTCCGTAAAGCCTGATGCAATAACCAAAATTGCAGCGGTTACGGGCAATGAAAGTGACAAGTAGCACACGACGATTATCGGTATCATTAAAATTCTTATGTAGCTTAATATGTTCGGCAAAGAGAAAATCTGCCCTGCCGTAAGCCTTTTTCTATAACGTTCGTCCATAATTACCTAATATAAAGTATAGCACATAAAATCGCTTTTGTCAAAAGGGTTATTTGCCCTTTTTAATTTTGCCGTTTTCTATTATTATACGGTTATAATTTTTATCCTTAAACACCGTGCGGTCAAGCCCCGTTGCAGTGAACACCGTTTGAATATGTTCTACGGCTGAAATTAATTTTCTTTGACGCTTTTTGTCAAGTTCACTCAGCACGTCGTCTAAAATTAGTATAGGATATTCGTTAAAACGGTTATAAAATATTTCCGCTTCGGCAAGTTTAAGAGAGAGTGCAACCGTTCGCTGTTGACCTTGTGAGCCGAACACCCTAACGTCATCGCCGTTTAGGGTGAATTTAACGTCGTCACGGTGCGGACCGATTGTGGTAAAGCCAAGGCGCATATCACGTTCTAAGCCTAATTTAAGGTCTTCTTTTAGGGCGTAAGCAATTTCTTCTTCCGTGCCGAAATAACCGCTTTCGGTTTTCATTTTAAGCGTTTCTTTGCCGTCTGATAAAAGTGCGTGCTTTTGCTCTGCAATGGGTGATAATTCTTTAAGCAAATCGTTCCTTGCTTTAATTATCTTGCCTGCTTCTTTTGCTAGCTGAGTGTCCCAAATAGGCAAAGTTTCACGGATAATATAAGAATCGGGGTCTTTAAGAAGATTGTTTCTTTGCGATAAAATTTTATTGTAGCGTTGGAGAGCGTAAAAATAGGCTTTGGACATTTGCGATAGTGAAATGTTCATAAACCTACGCCTATCTTCCGGACTTTCTTGGACAAGTTTAAGTTCGGACGGGTTGAAAAACACGCTGTTTATGTTGCCCATAAGTTCGCCGATTTTTAGAACTTGAAGTTCGTTGATATAAATACTCTTTTTATCCGATTTATTAAACTCTATTTTAACCGATACGTCGCCGTAGCGTGAAACTGCAACGCCTTTAATCTCAGCGCTGTCTTTATCGTGTTTTACCACGAGTTTATCACGGTTGGCACGAGGCGAATAACCCGTGCAGAGATAAAATATCGCTTCTGCCGCATTGGTTTTGCCCTGAGCGTTTGCACCCGTTAAAATATTTATTCCGCCATTAAAAGTAAATTCTTCTTCAACGTAGTTACGGAAATTTTTTAAGAATAATTGCTTAATATACATCTTATTTTTAAAATTTTTAAAATAGTCAGCCGAAAAACTTTATTTTATTTTTAAAATATTATATAATGTTTTTTACTTAAAAGCAACTGATAAAGAGGATTTGTTTTGATGGAAAAGGAAAATTACGAGATTTTATGGGAGCAGACCTTTTTGCCTGAACTAGAAAAAACGGTCAGCGCAATAGCTTTTGAAACTTACGTTAAAAAGCTTAAACCCGTAGCAATCAAGGGCAATAAGATTATTTTGGCGTCCGATACGCAGTTTTTTGTCGATTCGGTTAGGGAAAATAAGAGCATAGGGCTTAAAATCAAAGAAGGGCTTACTAAGTGCAATACCTATATTACCGATTTTTCCGTCGTCCTTGCTGAAAGCAGAGAAGATTATCTCCGTCAACTTGGCGAAGAGGACCGTGAAAAAGTGGAAAACCAAGGCTCGCCCGTAAACCCCAAGTTTACTTTTGAATCGTTCGTTGTGGGTTCTTCTAACGAATTCATTTATGCTGCCGCAAAAGCCGTTGCAGATAACCCTGGCGAAGCGTATAATCCCCTTTTCATACACGGCGGTACGGGGTTAGGTAAAACGCATATCCTTATGGCTATTGCTAACTACCTTAAAATTCATAAGCCACGCTTAAACGTTTTGTACGCAACGTGCGAACATTTTACCAACCAAATGGTTGAAAGTTTAAGTAAAGGTAAACTTACCCCTGCCGATTTTAGAAGAAAATACCGCAACGTTGACGTGTTACTTATCGACGACGTGCAGTTTTTGGCAAAAAAACAGAGTACGCAGACTGAATTTTTTAACACGTTCAACGAACTTGTTGCTCAGAACAAGCAAATTGTTTTAACTTCTGACCGCCCACCACACGAAATTGAACTGTTAGAAGAAAGGCTTAGAACTCGCTTTGAAGGCGGACTTCTTGCCGACGTACAAGAACCGGACGTTGAAACTAAAATCGCTATTCTTAAAAGAAAAGCCGAAGAACAAAAATGCGTTGTTGATATTAAAGTTTTATCGTACATTGCCGAAATGAGCGATTGCGATATTAGAACGCTTATAGGTAAACTTACAAAAGTTGTGTTTGCAAGCAAACTTCACGAAAAGCCTATAACCATTAGTCTTGTAAACGATGCGCTTAAAGAAAGTGCAGGCGAAAAACAAGAAGAACTTCAAGCCGATGATATTATAAATTGCGTTTGTGATTTTTATAAGGTTAGCAAGGCAGAACTTTTATCAAAGAAAAAAACTAAGGAAATTGCGCTTGCAAGGCAAGTGGGAATGTACTTAGTTCTTGATATGATGAGTTTACCGCAACTTACCGTTGCAAAGTGCTTTGGCAGAGACCATTCAACCGTTATCTATGCTCGTGATAAGATGATTGAGCAGATGGAAACGGATACTAAACTTAGAGTGGAAATTAACGATATTAAGAAAAAACTTTTAAAACAATAACTATATGACACGTTTTACCGAAGGAAAATTTGATGCGGTAGTAATCGGCGCAGGACACGCTGGTTGCGAAGCGGCACTTGCCCTTGCAAGAACGGGCTTTAATACGGCTATGCTCACCTTAAACTTAGACAGCATAGCCTTTATGGCGTGCAATCCGTCAATCGGTGGAACGGCAAAAGGTCAGATAGTGCGTGAAATAGACGCTCTTGGCGGTGAAATGGGCGTTAATGCCGACGGTGCGTTGTTGCAGATTAGAATGCTTAACCGTGGCAAAGGCGCTGCCGTACAGTCACTTCGTGGTCAAGAAGATAAGAACTATTATCATACCTTGATGAAAAAGACGCTTGAAAACACGCCCAACCTAAAAATTCTTCAAGGCGAAGCAGTTGAAATTTTGACCGATGAGTCGGGCGAAAAAGTTACGGGCGTTTTAACCTCTTTCGGTGGCGTTTTAGAGTGCAAGGTTGCCATAATCGCTACGGGTGTTTACTTGAACGGTAGCGTTATTGCTGGCGAGTGGCG
Source organism: Clostridia bacterium (assembly GCA_017621955.1). Next base: position 33,888 of record JAGASB010000266.1, read on the forward strand.
ACAAAATTCTGGACCAAGCGGATTCCAAGCGGCAAATAACGGTTTAACTGAAAATCTTATTAAGTTAGGGTTTAAGGTTAGACGGTTTAAGACGGGTACGCCTGCAAGGGTGGACGCAAGAACCATTGATTTTTCGGCGTTAGAAATTCAAGACGGTGAAAGGGATATATATCCGTTCAGTTTTATGAGCGAACGTGTTCCCGAAAAACAGCGTCCGTGTTATCTTACTTATACCAACGAAAGAACGCACGAAATTATTAGAGCAAACTTGCACCGCTCTCCCCTTTACGGCGGACTTATTAAGGGAACGGGTCCAAGGTATTGCCCGTCTATTGAAGATAAGGTCGTAAGATTTTCTGATAAAGAGCGCCATCAACTGTTCTTAGAACCCGAAGGTGCTGACACTAACGAAATTTACGTTCAAGGTATGTCAACGTCACTTCCCCACGACGTTCAAAAGGCTATGTATAGGACGGTTAGGGGGCTTGAAAATTGCGAAATTATGCGCTATGCTTACGCTATTGAGTACGATTGCATTGATTCGCTTGACCTATACCCCACGCTTGAATATAAAAAGATTAAAGGGCTTTATACCGCTGGGCAAATTAACGGCACAAGTGGATACGAAGAAGCGGCTGCGCAAGGGCTTATTGCAGGGCTTAACGCTTCGCTTGCTATGCGCAATGAACAACCTTTAATTTTAAGCCGTGATGACGGTTATATCGGCGTTTTAATTGACGATTTGGTTACAAAAGGGACTAACGAACCATATAGAATGATGACCAGTCGTGCAGAGTATAGAATTGTTTTAAGACAGGATAACCCCGACTTCCGTTTGACTGAAAAGGGAAGAAAAGCAGGGTTAGTATCCGATGAGCGTTGGCAAAGATTTTTAAGTAGAAAAGCCGAATACGAAAAGGCAACCGCCCAAATGAACGTTACCATTAAACCCAAAGACGCTGAAAATATTTTAGTTAAGCACAATTTTACTAAACCGCAAAGTGGCGTTACGGTGGCTGACCTTATAAGAAGGGGTATTTCACTAACTGAAATAATAGAAGAATTTGGCGGTTTTGAAGATATTAGTAAAGAAATTTTAGATACGGTTGAAATTGATGCTAAATACGAAGGGTATTTGCAAAAGGGCTTAGAGCAGATTGAAAAGGCAAAGCGTTTGGAAGAAAAACTTTTGCCCGACGATATAGATTACCTTTCCATTAAAGGATTAAGAATAGAAGCGCAACAAAAACTTGATAAAATCCGCCCACGCTCTTTGGGACAAGCAGGAAGAATTTCAGGTGTTTCACCAGCAGATATTGCAGTGCTTATGGTATATCTTAAAAAATAAAACAAACCCCACAAATCTTGTGATTTGCGGGGTTTTAAATTAAGCAAATTAGTGGCGCTCTTCATCGGTGAAACATTCGCAAAACCTTGCGGCAAACGACGGCTTTTCATCGTTTGCGTAAAGGTGAGAAATATCACCTATACTGCTTGCACGGAAAGAAGCAATACCTTGTTTTCTTTCTTCGGTGTAAATGGTGGTAACGGATGTGGGCAAGGTGCAAACGTGTTGCCAAATGGAATATGGTGAACAGTTCATTAAGTGTGCCAAAAGAACGGCTGTTAAACCAAAGTGACAAACGAAAACAAGCGTGTCGTGATTGCTGTTTTCAACCTTGTAATTATAACCATCTCTAACGTAGCCGTGTTTTGCAAGAACTTTGTCAAAGTTTTCAATAACGTAGTCATAACGGTCGCAAACGGTTGAATTTTTAACAAAATCTTCTTCTCTCCACTTTGTTGGGTGATAAATATTTTCTAACGTATTCATATATTCTGGTAAAATATCCCAGCAAACGTCAGTTGTTTCTTGATAAGGAAGTTCCACTTGGTACTGCAAAAACTCTTTAAGCCACTCACAATATTCTGCCTTGATGCCAAGGCTATCTAAAAAAGGTTGTGCAGTGTGGCGTGCCCTGCCGTGCATAGAGCAGTAAACGTTGGTTATGTTTTCTTTAACCATGCGCTGTCTTAAACACTCAACTTCAACTTTACCTTTTTCGGTGATAGTGTCATTTTCATAATCGGGGTCGCCGTGGCGAATAATGATTATTTTCATAAAAAACCTTGTCGACAAAAAATTTTTTAAAAGTATAACACAATGAGAATTAAAAGTAAATAAAAAACGATTGCCTTTTTGCAACCGTTTTGTGTTTTTGTTACTGATATAATGGAGCGTTAAGCAGTGCGCAAGTAAGGGCGCAAGTTGTGCACATAAGTATAAACATTATAAAACAGCCGACAGCGCCAACCGCAACGCCAGCGATAGCAAAGCCTTTAAGTTTATACTTATTAGGATTTTTGTTGAACTGAACAAGAGCAACGATAGAAACTATCATACCGGCAGTAGCAATTAAACCTAAGTCAAGAAAACCGATAACGAAGCTTGCGCACGCTAAAATAAAACCTACAAGCCCCATAACTTGAAGTTTTTTGGGTTCGGCACTTTCATTTACAGGCTGAGAAGCGGGCTGAGTTTGAACGGAAATAGGTTGACCATTCGTTTCAGTTACAACGGGGTCTTCTGAAATGGCAGTTTCTTGAACGTTGTCGTTAACGGGCGTAGTAGAAATAGAACTGCCACAGAAAGAGCAAAAACGTGCGCCGTCGGGAAGTTCTTTTCCACAATGAATACAAAACATAAACTTTTTCTCCTTTTACAAATCTTTAAATTTATTATATCACTAACATAGTATATTGTCAAGGGGTAAAAAGAAAGCACCCTATAAGGTTTTGCCTTACGGGGTGCATAAATCTTTTTAAGACGGTCGATAAGCCGAGTTCTGTCGTGTACGGTCATTTATCTACGAATAACGTTACCGTTATCCCCCAGCGATGTTTGTTAAACGGCTTCGGTGAAACTCCCAAATGAAACCGTTTGTCAATCTTGCGTCGGGTGGGGTTTACAATGCCACTCACGTTACCGTGAATGCGGTGCGCTCTTACCGCACCCTTTCAGCCTTACCGAAAATTCGGCGGTTTACTTTCTGTTGCACTTTCCTTAAAGTCGCCTTCACCGGGGTTTCTCCGGCACCCTGTTTCTATAACGCTCGGACTTTCCTCATTGACAGGCTCTCCCTGCCCCCGCGACCGTATAACCGACTTAAAAAGTAAGGTTATTATATATCAAAATTTCCGTTTTGTCAACAATAAACAAAAAAAGACGGTTATAAATATAATCGTCTTTTTTCTTTTTCAAGGTTCTAATTAAGATTTTTATAAATCGTCAGCATCTTGCACAGGCACTTCGTATTTATCATAAGCGTCTACACCCGTGTAAGAACCTTGTACGTCAAAGTTGCTTTTATTATTTACAATTCTTTGCGTTTTGATTCTGACTTTTGCTGGTCGTTTTACTTTTCTTCTTATCTTTCATAATTTTCCCCCTTGAAAATATTGTGTGTAGAAAAGCGTACGTTATACTAAAATAATTAAAAATATAAAAATTTTTCAAATACCGCTTTACAACTTATAAAAAAAATTATATAATTAAAGTATAAAAATTAAGGAGATTTTTTATGAAAAGAAAACTTTTAAGCATTATTTTAGCACTAAGCGCACTTTTTACTTGTACGTTTAGCGTTTTTGGTAGCGGTTGTAACCTTTTGCCACAAAAGGACGATTTTACCAAAAGAGTTGAAGCAATTGAAAACAGTTGCGTTATTGGGGTAAACGGCGTTGCACCTTCAACCAACAAAACGGAAATTATGTATATGATTTCTAAAACGAGATTGTATTTGTATGTCGATAATGGTTATACGCCGTCGCAAACTGCTGTATGGGTTGCAGAAAACAACGCATATAAGTATTGGGTATTTAACGAAAACACCGAATTGTTTGAAGAAGTTCCTGGTAAAAGCAAAGCAGAATATGAAAATGCAAGAAAGAACATGTTCTATCTTATGTTCGGTTGCTTTGCCAAAAACTCAAAAGAATTTGAATACAACGAAAAAGATCTTATATATACGAATAGCAAACCGCTTGTTTATACCTATAACAACACAGATATTAGTTCTGCATTAGGTCAACCAGCAGGTACTACTTTTGGTACGGTATATCACACTTTTGATGATATTGTAATCCAAATTGATAGTGATGGAAAGATTACTGAGGCAGAATATAAGTGGGTTGAATCTTATGATGCTACTAGCGTAACGTTCACTTATGAGTGTGAATTATCTTATAACGAATATGAAATTCCACACCCTGACGAAATGAACGCCCAAGAATAATCAAAACACAAAAACTAAACCGCATCGGTATTCCGATGCGGTTTTTGTATGCCTAAAATTCTTATTTAACGCCTATTCTTGTTGCTTTTGCGTTGCCCGATAAAATATCTTTTATAGAGTATTTTGCCGAAGCGATTATAACGAAAGTGCCTTGTTTAACGGCGTCTTTAATATATTCAAGTTTTGCCCTTGCGCCGTTTGCGCCTACCCTTGAAGCACCGTTGCAGTAGTTTTCACACTCGGTGATATTATCTAACACTTCGTAAACGTCTTTTCCGCTAATTTCTTCAATAAGCGTATCTGGGTTTTTACTATCTCTGTAAATACCCGTTGCGCTTGTTAAAATCAGTAACGTTTTAGCTTTTACAAGACAAGCGATTTGAGAAGCCGTTTCGTCGTTATCCACGCACTCAACCACTTTTTTGTTTTTGTTTTTGAGTGACTGAATTTCAAAACGACGGCTTTCTTCTGTACTTATAGCGTCGTTATAGTTAATTATGGGAATAGCGTTTTGGTCTTTACAGCGAAGAAGCATTGCTTTTAGGTGTTCCCTTTTTTGCGGGTCGTTAAAGTGTTGGTGTTCAACAAGCACTTGGCGAAGCGAATACTTAGGGTCAACGTATTGGCGGTAGGTGGACATTAAAATTGACTGACCTTGCGCAGAATAGTCGGTTTTTACGTCTTCAATATCGCCTTTAAGTTCCCTGCCGTTTCGTTTTATATAGTCAAGCCTACCCGTTTCGGTAGCACCGCTAGTAACCCAAACGTAACCCGGTTTAAGTTCAGAAGATAGCCTTGCGATAAGCGTATAGTCAAGAATATTACTCTCTTTGTCAATGAGTGCCATTGAGCCGATTTTGCCGACAAGTTCGGTATCGAATTTCATTTTTCTTATTCCTTAATGTAATTTATAACGTTATTATATATCAAAATAAAAAATTTTACAACAATTTTTAGACAAAGATATTAAAGTATATAAATTACACTATTTAAATTGTTGCATAAGATATATGTAATATTGTATAATTATTACATAGTTTGCCAAAAAAATAGGCAAAAAAGAGGGTTAGGAGAAAATTATGGAAGAGAAACAAACTCAACAAACACCAGTACAGGTGATTAAAAGTATAATCGCTTCAAACAAGATTATGTTCGTTACGATAGTAATGAGTATAGTCGCACTGTTCACGGTAATAGACTTATTTGTGAATAAACCCGACTTGGGCGGTATGGCATTTTTTGGAATGTCCGTAGGCGACCTATTTGGTGAAGAAGTAGTTGCCATACTAGACACCATAAGCACTATAATTTTTGTGTTTAGTATAATCGGCGCATTGCCAACTATTGCAAAAGCAGTTGGGTTTTGGCTTATTAGACAAGGCGTTAAAGATGATTACGCTAGCCAAAAGAAAATGCACGTTGGATTTTTGCTTATTAAAATCCCCCTTTACTATGCGGCAGTATTAAGTGCGCTTTATGGTTTAGGCGTTATTATAATTGGCGTTATAATCGGCATATCATCGGGCGTAGTAATTTTAATGTTTTTGGGATTACTATTCTCTATGTATTTCTTGCTTATAACAAAGTACCAAATGGGACTTGTTGAATTGCTTGCAGGTGCAACCAACACTATGCGTACGGGTATCAATATGGTTGAAAAGAGAACGTTAGTTACCGTGCTTATGTGGATATCTGCAATATTTGCATTTTTGGGTATGTTTGGTGGCGGATTTACAGGACTTTTAATTAGTCTTTGCAACGGCTTATATTTAATATTTATCGTTACGTCCTTTTCTAACTTTGATAAAGCGTACGGATATATTAAAAAACCCGAAATGGTTGAACTTAAAAAAGCATTTAAGACCGACCCGTCTATGCGTGCAGTTGCGCTTACGCTTGGTTATACTGAAAACCCAGCAAACCCCAACGAACTTACTTTAACTTTTAGCGGATACTTTAAGGTTTTATTCGGCACAAGGTTAATGGATGGAAGTGCACCAAGAACGGCTGTTAAACGTCCCGTTCCCGTAAGGCAACAACAAGTTCAACGCCCCGTTTATCAAAAACAGACTTATGCACCCACGCGCCCTGTAAACTACAACGCACCTATTGCAACGACGGCGATTGACAACGACCAAAAGTTAGCCGTGCATTTGCTTTCAATTTTCACTGACGATATTGAAAGTTTTGACCAAAGGTTTAATAGTCTTGGTAAAAAGGTTTACAGGGGCGATATTGAATGCCCGATTAAACCCGTATGTTCACAAGTGTTTAAAGATACCGTTACCGAAAAGAGCATATTAAGAATTGAATTTATAAACAAAATCAATTCGGCTATTAAAAAGATTAAATACGACGTTATTCCTTGCGTAAACGACGGAAGCGCGCTTGGTGTTATTGAGGGTGTTGAAGTTGCTTTTGACAGCGCTATTGAAAATGACCAAAAGGCTTGTGCTAAATACGGCTTAGTTATCCCCGACGGCGCTTCTAACGGTAGAGTTAAGGTTACTTTTGTTGAGTTTAGCGACGGACTTTTCTGGGATAAGGGTAGCAACGATTTCTACTTTACCACCGAAGAAAAGACCGATTACGATATGAACCTTTATCTTTCAATTAACGGGTGATTAATATGAACGATATTATAGGAAAATTAATTTATCCCGAAAGCGCTTTTGATGCGGAAATTTATCAAAGCTCGCTCTACTTAACGGATAATGGAAACCAACTTGTTTTTAATATTATAAATAGGTCAAGCGTTGCTGTTACCGCTTTTCACGCAGACGTTATTTACTTTGATAATGAAGAACAAAAGAAAATCAGCGTGGAAAAGCGTGATTGCTACATTGAACCCAACGGCGTTTCTGGCGATTTTACCGTTTTATTGCCCAAAGGCATTGAAGAAGGCAGAATTGCTCTCCCCGTAGTTTTATATGATAATTTAACGGCATCACAATCTTACATAAACGTTCCGTTTGCAAGTTTTGACGTGGTGTCTAAATTTGCCGTAAATTACCTTTCGGGCGCAGTTTCCCCTGCCGTTCAGTACAAGGCTAAACCGCAAACTACTGTAAGCGTTGAGCCGATTGCTAAGCCAATAAATGCTAATGTAGAAAAGGTTAATAATGCTAAACCCGTAGTTGAAGAAAAGATTAAACAGCCTTTGACCGACGAACAAAGAAAGAAGAAAACCACCAAACAAGTTTTATCCTTGGTGTTTATGGGCGTAGCACTTATTTTTATGTTTATCGCTCCGTTATGGTTGGCAAACTTGTCGCGCGGAGAAGATAATGTTTGGGGAGAAAGATATATTGCCCAAGGAAAAATATTGTTCTTTTATTTTGCGATGCTTGTCGCTATCGCTTGTGCGTTCGTTTCTTCGCTTGAAAGAAAGGGGTTTGATAAAGGACGTTGGGCAATTACCTTAGCAAACAGTTTTTCAGGTAGTGTATGTTGGGCAACAAGCGTGGTTTGTTTAATAATGTACGGTTCGTGGATTACTTTGTTTTTAACCTTTGTTTATCCTATTGTGATTGCCGTTATTGCAAGGTTTATAAATAAAGAAGCCGTACCAACCGTACTTTTAATAATGGCATTTGCATTATCTTGGTTAAGTTATGGCAGTGTACTTGGTCGCGGTCTTGAAATGGCTATTCCGATAATGAGTATGTTGGAAGTTGCAATGATGTTAGTTGCAGGACTACTGACTAAATGCAAAAAAGGCAAAAGATTAACGTCTTCAAAAGTATTTGCTATACTTACAACGGTAATATTCTGTATTTCGTTAGTGATGATATTTATAGGTGGCTTTTTAAGTATAACAGGAAGAAACTTTGGGGATTTTATGGAAGTGTTTGCTTTCTGCTTATTTTTCTTAATTCCGTTTATTGTAGGATTTATCGTTGCGTTGGTTAGAAAAGACCGCTTTGCTTGGATATTGCTTTTATGCTTAATCGTGATAACGCTTTTATTACCTTTGGTAATGCTTATAGCACCGAATGCGCGTTTGACTGCGCCAGCCGAACCACCACACTAATAAATAATTAAATAACAATTCAAATAAAAAAGGTAGCGAAAGGTCTCTTCTCTTAGGGATTTTTACTTTAATACAAAAGTGTAGCCCACTATACTTCGCAAAAAGCGAAATATGGTGGGCTTTATCTTTGCACAAAAGATCAGGTTAATATAGTTATATTTTTAGCCTTGTGGCTAAAAGTGATATGCAAAACAAGTTTTGCGTTAGATTGCGACTTGCAGTCGCAGTTATATTAAATAAATCCTTAACTCGCCGTAGGCGAATATCACTGTCGTAGGCAATATAACTTGCGTAAGCAGATATAACAAATCCGTTCACGGATTTATTTAGTTGTCGCAATTCCCTATAGGAAGAGCGACAATGCTACCTTTTAATTTTTTGTTAAAAGTTAATTTTGGGCAAGGGCAAAAATGGCACGCTTATAAATTTCATAAGAGTCTAATAGTTCTTTAATAGAAACGTGTTCGTTTGCGTCGTGAATGCCGTTATTGCCCGTCATAAAGTCAGGACCGAACGCACAACCTTTGTTGAACGCACGGGAAAAGGTGCTTCCCCCCATACTTATAGGTTGACTAACTTTGCCCGTAACCGAATCGTGCGCACTAAGTAGCGTTTTAACAAACCAACCGTCTTTTTCAACTAAAACGGGGTCGTGGCGAACTTTTGTTTTAACCGAAAGATTAAACTTTTCAAAAGTGGGCATAAGGCCGTTTAAGGATAGCGGAGCAGGTATTCTTAAATCACAAGTAATATTAAGTTTTCCGTCCTTTTCATATATAAGGTTTGGCGACATTGTAACGTAGCCTTGCTCAGTTTTAAGTTTACCAACACCAAGTTTATCTTCAAAAAGGTATTCGATAAAAGGCAAAACGAATTCGCCTAAATCATACATATAATTAAGCAGTGGTTTTATGGCGTTTTTTCCTAAGTGTGGCGTTGAACCGTGTGCGGCTTTTCCAAAACTTTGGATAACGTTGCCGTTTTTTAGTGTCAAATTATGCTTTTTAATTAGTTCTAAGTTTATTGCACTATCCTTTACGGTTGCCTCTGCAAAGTCGCAAACGGCGTTTATAACCGTACCACCTTTTATGGAAGAAAAATTTTTAGGAAGTGGCAGTGAGAACGTTGCTTCCACTATCCCCTTTTCTGCATACGATAGTGGGAAGTTTCCGTCGGGCGAAAAGCCGTATTCGGGTAGTGTGGTTTTATTTTTAAGGTATTCAACGTCACGCCAACCACTTTCTTCATCACAGCCTGCAATCAAGCGAATCTTTCTTTTTGGGCAAATTCCGCTGTCTTTAAGTTCCTTTAAGGCAAATAGACAAGAAAGTAATGGCGACTTATCGTCCATTACCCCACGCCCGAAAAACGTGCCGTCAATTTCTGTGAGCGTCCACGGGTCAGTGTTCCAGCCTAAGCCTACGGGGACAACGTCAAGGTGACCGATTATGCCTATTTCTTCGCCTTGACCGAAAATGACTTCGCCTGCGTAATTATCATAGTTTACCGTTTCAAAACCCATAGTGTTTGCTAAATCTAAAAAATAGTTAAGCGCGTTTTTAATTTCCTTGCCGAACGGAGCGTCGTCCGTTGGCTTATCAATAACGCTTTTATAAGAAATGAGTTTTGTTAGGGCGGTTAAAAACTGTTTATAATCTTTCATTTTTTACTCCTAAACGTCTTTGCGTTGCTATTATTATATCACAATTCCTTATTATTTTATAATATTTTAAATAATATTGTGAACATATTTGTAAAAACAAACTTTTTATTTTGCTTTTTAAGAAAATTATGTTAAAATATTTGTTAGTATGGAAGTTAAAAACATTCACGAAGGACATCGTGAAAGAATGCTAAATAAATTCATTCAAGCACCGGAAATGTTTTCCGAGCACGAGATTTTGGAAGTGCTTTTGTTTTACGTTATGCCAAGAAAGGACACCAACGCATTAGCACATAAAATCTTAAAGATGTTCGGCGGATTAAAGGGAGTGTTTTCGGCAAAAGAAGAGCAACTTGTTAAGGTTGACGGCGTTGGCAAGCGAACTGCGGCGTTTATTTTGGCTATCGGTCAGGCGATTTTAAGGGTGAGTTCATTAAAAGATGAAAAGAAAGAATATCTAAACACGCCCGAAAAGTTGGCTTTGGCTATATCGCCTTGCTTTTATGGTCAGCAAACTGAAACGTTCGTGCTTGTGCTACTTGATAAAAATTATGGATTAATCGCAAAGGTTATGTTTAGCGATAAAAACCGCAGTCAAGTGCGAGCAGATATTCCCGAAATTATAACGGCACTTGAAATGCATCGTCCTGATTTTGCTATAATTGCGCACAATCACCCAAGTTATAATATAAAGCCAAGCAGAGAAGACGACTTTACTACTAAAAAGATAAACGTTATTTGCGAACTGTACGACGTTATACTTGCCGACCATCTTATTTTTGCAGGCGATAACGTTTATAGTTATAAAAATGAAGGCAAAATTGATGAAATTAGACAAACTGCTGTTTTAAATAAACTTTTTGAAAAGATAAAGGAGAATTAGTATGGATAAGGTAAGAACACGTTTTGCACCTAGCCCCACAGGATACTTGCACATCGGCGGTCTTAGAACTGCACTTTATGGGTATCTTTATTCCAAAAGACACGGCGGGGATTTTATTTTGAGAATTGAAGATACCGATACCGCACGTTACGTTGACGGTTCGGTTCAAATTATATACGACACTATGCGTGATTCGGGCATTATGTACGATGAAGGTCCGGACGTTGGCGGAAATTACGGACCTTACGTTCAGAGCGAAAGAAAAGATATTTATACCGAATATGCTAAAAAATTAGTAGAGCTTGGCGGTGCGTATTACTGTTTCTGCACGCCCGAAAGGATTGCATCATTAAAGGACGATGCGGGCAACGTTCGTTACGATAAGCACTGCTTAAAACTTTCAAAAGAAGAGATTGAACAAAAAATTAAAAACGGTGAGCCTTACGTTATCCGTCAAAACGTTCCGTCAGAAGGTACGGGAACGTATCACGATTTGGTTTATGGCGATATAAGCGTGGACTACAAGGACATTGAAGACGGTATTCTTATTAAAAGCGACGGCATGCCTACCTATAACTTTGCCAACGTTATTGACGACCACCTTATGGGTATTACGCACGTTATTCGTGGTACGGAGTATCTTTCTTCTACGCCTAAGTATAACCTTATGTACGATGCGTTCGGTTGGGAAAGACCTACTTATATCCACTTGCCACCTATTATGAAAGATGCGCAGCACAAACTTTCAAAAAGAAACGGTGATGCAAGTTACGAAGATTTTGTTAAAAAAGGTTACGTTAAAGAATCAATCGTAAACTACATTGCGCTTCTTGGTTGGAGTCCTAAGTCAAATACTGAAAAAATGAGCCTAAAAGAACTTTCAGAAAACTTTTCGCTTGAAGGAATAAACAAATCACCGTCTATTTTTGACGAAACCAAAATGAAATGGCTTTCGGGTGAATATATAAAAGCGATGACTAACGAAGAGTTTAAGGAACTTGCTCTTCCTTTCTTAAAAGCAAGTAAGACTTATGGCAAGTACGACGAAGACAAACTTTTAGCCGTTGCAAAGGGCCGTGTGCAAATTTTTTCTGAAATTCCCGAAAAGGTTGACTTTTTAGAAGAATTTGATAAATACGACCTTGCGCTTTTTGAAAATCAAAAGCAAAAATCTTCAATAGACCTTGCAAAGAAAATTTTGCCTGAAATAAAGGATACTTTAATGAATATTGACGAATGGTCAAATTCTAATTTATTTACTGCACTTGTTGAGCTTTCGGCAAAACTTGAAATTAAAAAGCAAGCGCTTTTATGGATTATGAGAATTGCCATAACGGGCAAGGAAGCAACCGCCGGCGGTGCTACCGAAGTTGCCGATATTTTAGGCAAAGAACAAACGTTAAATAGAATTGATTATTCAATGGAATTGTTGAAATAAAATGGTAAGATTTTTATTTTTAAGGCACGGGCTTTCAGTTACGAACAAATCGGGGTGTTTCTGTGGGCAGATGGATGCACCGCTTACGGCAGAAGGACACGTTCAAGCCGAACAAGCGGCGGAATATATTTGCGCAAATTATAAAATTGACGCTATTTATTCAAGCGACCTTACTCGTGTAAAGCAAACGGTTGCCCCTACCGCTAAAAAACTTAATCTTCCCATTACTTATACTAAATATATTCGTGAAGTTGACGTTGGAACGTGGATGGGACATACGCTTGATGAAATTAAAGAAAGAGAGCCGGAAAAATTCGCCAGATATTCAAGTGGAGACACGAGTGTTGTTTTAGGCGATGGAGAGAGTTTTAATGACGTTTTGGTTCGTGCCGAAAAGGAAATAAAAAGGATAGCCTGCGAAAACGACGGAAAAACACTTCTTATTGGAACGCACGGCGGAGTTATTAGAATGCTTTGTGGAAAATGGCTTAATCTTTCCGACGTTGAAATGAGAGTTAAATATCCAACTAATAACGCAGCGCTAACCGTTGTTGATTTTGAAAACGGGGTTGGCAAAATTGTTGAGTTTGGTATTGACAATTACTTGTCTAATCCAACCATAGATTTTAGTGTAAAGGATTTTGCCCCTAACCTAAAAAAGAACAAGTAATTTTATGTTGTAATTAACCTAATTAAAGCGCCCTATCGCTAGGGCGCTTTAATATTATAATGCAAAAAATATTTACGATATTATATTTATATCGGCTTAAATTGAATAAAAAAACTTATGCGCCTACTATAAATTTTATGCGCCACAAGCATTATTTTTGCTTTCTATATAATTTATATATTTTTCTATACCGTCGGCAATTTGGTTTGCCATTTTATAAATAAGGTTTAAGCGTGTGGCGTTAAAAAGATTATAGTTTTGTATAGACTTACTTGCTACAACGCCTATTATGGAAATATCCCCTACTACGCCTAAATTTTTTTCAACGCCAAGACCAGGCTTTAAGCCCATGTCTAAAACTCTAATTAAACCAACGTCATCAGAACTTCCTATTGCAGCATCGATGGCGATTGATATGGATTTTGGATGAGCTTCTTTTAAGTATGTTTTTGCATAACTTACTTCTTTTGCTGTTATAGGATAATTTAACGTGCCATAAATATAAGAGCGAATATTGCGTTTCCTTAAAAGTGTTCCAACAAGTGGACCTAAACTGTCCCCCAACACTAAATCACTGCCGATACATATAAATATTGGCGTTTTCTGCTCTTTATTGCATTCCATTAAAGATTGGGATATTCCCATAGCACAATGTTCGTTAAAAGCGTTAAAAGAAAAATTTTTATTTGTCATAATATACCTACGGTTAGTTTTGCATTAATTATGAACCAAAATTTATTTTTTATTCATTTTTATTAAAACATTGATTAAAAATTATATTTGTGGTATTATTTATATATGAAGCTTGTTAAATAATTTTATATTAGGCAAGCAAAAAAATAACATACTTGGTGAAAAAAATGAACTTACTTCTCACAACAAACCTGAGCGCCACCGTCGATATTGTTGCGCTAATATTTGTCGGTGTGTTTGCGCTATGGGGATTGATACGAGGCTTCACTAAAACGTTCTTTTCTGCTTTCGGTACAATGCTAAGCTTATTGTTTGCTGTTTTGCTTTGTAGTACGGTTGCTAACTTCTTGCAAGAAAAATTTGCCCTAGTTACAACTGTATCCGAAAATGTTAGCGTGGCACTTTCAGATGCGTTTGGTGCAGAACTTATGAACGCTACGCTTAGAGACGTTTCTGCGGGTTATCTTGAAAATGCAGGGCTCAATGGTCTTTTAGTTGAACTTATTTTATCAATGCAAACAGAACTGCCACTTGATACAACGCTTAATATGATTATATGCCCTACCGTATCTTACTATATTGTTTTAATAATAAGCGTAATTGCCCTATTCATTATATTTAAGATTATATTCTTCTTAATCGGTGAAATAGTTAAAAAACTATACAAAAACCGCACAATTGCTACTTTTGATAAGTTTTTTGGCTTTGCGCTCGGGCTATTACACGGAATAATCAGCCTTGAACTGTTGATAATGGCAATAAGTGTTATACCTATTCCTATGTTACAAGACGTATATTCTGCAATTCAAGTTTCTGCTTTTGCTAATTTTATAGAAGATATTAACTTATTCAACCTTATTATTAATGCGGTAATAAAATCTGATGTATTTGATTTCGTAAAAGGTCTAATCTTAAAGAATTAAAAGGTTAAAATCTTTGCGAAAACCATAATTTAATGGTAATTGACGTTAAAAACTCGATAATTTTACTAAAAAACCCACTTTTTAGTGGGTTTTTCTTGTGTTTTATGCAAAATGCCTAGATTTTGCTTTATTGCATTTGTTTTTTAATACAAAACTGTAATTGTTTCACGTGAAACATTGTTTTTCAAATGCTTTGTTTCACGTGAAACATTGTTTGGTTGTGTTTTGTTCCACGTGAAACATTATCTAATGATATTTTGTTCCACGTGAAACAAAAGCCTCAAAAAGACCTTTCGGTGAGACAAAATGACATAAATTTTGTCCGCCAAAAAAATTTACCCATTCTGTCTCAGAGCGTTAAAATGCGATTTTTTAAAACTAAATTTTTTGCTTAAATTTGTTAAAATTTTTGGTGATGTGTAGTATAACTCTTGATTTTTCCATATGAAAGCTGATAAGAACTAAGTATGTGTTGCGGGCATAGGTTTTTTTTGTAATGTTAGCGTCTATAATTTATAAAAAATTTAATATATACGCAAAAAATTTTTAGTATTTTATTGTAATTTTTTTCATATTGTTGTATAATAATATATATAATGGTAAAGTTGTTTTTAATAGGTTTATTCAAGGTTTTTTAAATCTATATAATGTATAATCGTTTTACCGAACAAAAACAAGGAGACATAATATTGAAAACGAAAAGTAACAAGACATTATGGATAGTGCTTGGCGTAATTATTGCAATTATTGCTGCACTATCACTATCAACGTGCATTAACACTAGCACTTCGGTCAACACCTCAGAGTTTGATGAAATAGTTGCGTTAATGCAAGATGACGGGAAATTAACCAAAGAAGAAATTAAAGAGTCTAAGAATATTAAAGTTCTTAAATCAATGCTCAATAGTGCAAACTATACTGACGTACAAATGCAAAACGTAGTTTTTGACAGTTACGTTATCAGCTTTGAATTAAAAGTTAATGGCGCAAGCGGTAACAGTGTGGGCGCGTTTACAACTAACTATTCAAGGAATGATTCTAAAATAGAGCAAATTGAGTCGGCGCTAAGAAAAGCAGGGGTAGATTACAGTTATACTGACCCCAATGCAGGTTCAATTTGGTCGTCGCTTTTACCGCTTGGCGGTTGCGTTCTAATTGCGATTGTGTTCTTTATAATAATGATGCAAACGCAAGGCGGAACAAAGAGCGCTATGAACTTTGCAAAGACAAACGCAAGATTAAACCAAAACTTAAAAGTTCGCTTTACTGACGTTGCTGGCGCAGAAGAAGAAAAAGAAGAACTTGCAGAAGTGGTAGACTTCTTGAAAAACCCCAAAAAGTTCTCTGACTTAGGTGCTCGTATTCCTAAGGGTGTGCTTTTAGTAGGACCTCCTGGAACAGGTAAGACGCTATTTGCAAAGGCGGTTGCGGGTGAAGCGGGTGTTCCGTTCTTCTCAATAAGCGGTTCAGACTTCGTTGAAATGTTCGTTGGCGTAGGTGCGTCTAGGGTAAGAGACTTGTTTGACGTTGCTAAAAAGAGTATGCCTTGTA
Organism: Clostridia bacterium; assembly: GCA_017621955.1. Next base: position 50,037 of record JAGASB010000266.1, read on the forward strand.
TAGTGTTTATTGACGAAATCGACGCAGTTGGTCGTCAACGTGGTACAGGTATGGGTGGCGGACACGACGAAAGAGAACAAACGCTCAACCAATTATTAGTACAAATGGATGGTTTTGAAACTAACGACGGTATTATCGTTATGGCGGCAACAAACCGTGCTGATATTTTAGACCCTGCATTGCTCCGTCCTGGCAGATTTGATAGGCAAATTTACGTTAACGTGCCTGACGTGCGTGGTCGTGAAGCCATATTAAAGGTTCACGCAAGAAATAAACCTTTTGCAAAGGACGTAAACTTTAAGACTGTTGCAAGAATGACGAGTGGTTTTTCGGGCGCTGACCTTGAAAACCTTTTGAACGAAGCTGCAATTCTTGCTGCAAGAGCAAACAGAAAGTTTATTAACAACAAAGACCTTTACGAAGGTATAAATAAGGTTATAATGGGGCCACAGAAGAAGTCAAGGCTTGTAACCGAAACAGATAAGCGCATTACGGCTTATCACGAATCGGGGCACGCTGTTCTTGCAAGACTGTTGCCACATTGCGACCCCGTTCACGAAGTTTCGATTATTCCCCGTGGTCAAGCGGCAGGGTATACTATGACTAGACCCGATACCGATGACAACCACCTTACAAAAGCAAAATTATTAGACGATATCGTTATGACGCTTGGCGGTAGGGTTGCCGAAGAATTAATTATTCAAGACATATCGGCTGGGGCTTCGGGCGATATTCAAGCGGTAACAAAACGTGCAAGGCTTATGGTAACCGAATGGGGTATGAGCGAAAAGGTTGGTCCTATTTCTTACGGTTCTGATAAAGAAGTGTTTATCGGTAGAGATATGGCTTCACACGTTTCGTATAGTGAAGAAACGGCGGCTATTATCGACGAAGAAATTAGAAGCATTATTGACGGTGGCTTGCAAAAAGCAAGAGAACTTTTATCTAAGAACAAAAAATTACTAGATAATATGGCAAGGCTTTTGGTTGAACGTGAAACGATTTTTACCGAAGAAGTCGATATGCTTATGGAAGGTAAATCTGTTGAAGAAATAATGGCGTTTATGGACGAAAACGAACGTATTTTAAGGGAAAATCCATTTAATAGAAAGGGTGTTATAATTTCCGAGAAGAAAGTTAAAGCGGAAAAGGAAATGCAGGAAAAAACCGAAGAAACGCCAAAAGAAAATTTGGAAGATAGTACTAGCGACAAAAAGGACCAAGAGTAACAAAAAAACTAATACGGAATAGAAAAAAAGAGCAATCTATGGCTTTACAAGGAGAGAAAATATGGGAAAAATAATTGCTTTTTCTAATCAAAAGGGTGGCGTGGGAAAAACCACAACTTGTGTGAATATGGCAGCATACCTTGCAACGAAAGGCTACAAATGTTTAGTTGTAGACCTTGACCCGCAAGGTAACGCAACTAGCGGATTAGGCTTTGCAAAAAGCGAAGTTAAAAATTCCGTTTACAACGTAATGATAGACGATATGCCGATAGAAGATGCTGTCGTTAAAACTCAGATTGACGGGCTTGATATATTACCGTCAAACATTGACTTAGCGGGTGCAGAAGTTGAACTTGTGTACGTTAAAGACCGTGAACACGTTTTGAAAAAAGTTCTTGAAAAAGCCAAGGCAAGTTATGATTTTGTTACCATTGACTGTCCGCCATCTCTTGGGCTTTTAACCATAAACGCACTTGCAAGTGCCGACACGGTTATTATACCTATTCAAAGTGAATACTACGCTCTTGAAGGGTTAAGTCAACTTATGAACACTATTAAACTTGTCGTAAAGCATCTTAACCCGTCGTTAAAAATCGAAGGCGTTGTTCTAACGATGAACGATAACCGTGCTATAATTTCAAGACAAATAAGTGCGGAAATCAAAAAGTTTTTTGGCAAAAGAGTTTTTGAAACGGCTATTCCAAGAAACATAAGGCTTGCAGAAGCACCAAGCCACGGCGTGCCTATTATGTTACACGACACAAGGTGTTCGGGCGCAAAGGCATACCTATCTTTAACAGAAGAATTTTTAAGCAGACAGCCTGCAAAAAAGAATTGATAAAAACTAACGGAGAAAGTATCAATGAAACCAAACAGAGGATTAGGTAAAGGTTTATCCGCATTATTTTCGGAAACCGAAGAAGATTACGGCAAAAGCTTGTTGTTTGATGAAGAAGCACCATCGTCAAAAGGTGAGGGTGTAACTGAAATAGACGTAAGTTCTATTTTTGCAAACCCCAACCAACCACGAAAGGTATTTGATGAAACTGCACTTAAAGAGCTTGCAGACTCTATTTCAAAGCACGGCGTAATTATGCCGATTATCGTGAACAAGAGCGGTGACCGCTATATGATTATTGCGGGCGAACGTCGTTTCCGTGCAAGTAAGATTGCAGGGCTTAAAAAAGTTCCCGTAATAGTAAAAACGTATAACGAACGCCAAATAAAAGAAATTTCACTTATTGAAAACTTACAAAGGGAAGACCTTAACCCGATTGAAGCGGCAACGGCTATGCGTTCGCTTATGAACGACTACGGTATGACGCAGGAAGATTTGGCGGATAGAATCGGTAAGTCCCGTCCGGCAATAGCAAACACGCTTAGGCTTTTAAGTTTATCGCCCGAAGTAATCAAAATGGTTGCAAACGGCAACCTTTCTGCTGGGCATGCAAGGGCGCTTATTTCCGTTCCTAACGTTGACCAACTTAAAATTGCAGAAGAAGCAATAAAGGGCGGACTTTCGGTGCGTGACGTTGAAAAGAAAGTTAAAGATTATTTTGCTCCGCCCGAAGAAAAGGCGAAAAAGAAAGTCAAAATGGAACTCTCTGCCGAACTTAAAGAACTTATCGGCGATATGCAAAGGGTGCTTGGAACAAGAGTAAATGCTATCGGTAACGATAAAAAAGGCCGTATTTATATTGATTATTATACTCGTGACGACCTCGATAGATTAAGTGAAATTATAGAATATCTTAAAGCGAATAAAAAATAATGGGTAGACTTTATGGAATGGATATTTTTTTGGCTAGCAATAACGGTAGTTGCTCTAATAGTTGAATTTTCAACGGCAAATATAGTGTCTATATGGTTTGCCGGCGGTGGATTAATTTCGCTGATATTATCTGCGTTTAATCTTGCTTGGTATATCCATATTCCTGCGTTTATAATAGTGAGCGCAGTGTTATTGTTGTGTTTCAGAAAGCTGGTTATAAAAAAATTTAACAAAGTCCAAGTATCTACAAACGCGGAACAGTGCGTGGGACAACAATTTAGATTACTGTCAGAAATAGGCTTTAACAAAGCGGGTAGTATTAAAATAAACGACGTAGTTTGGAGTGTTGAAACCGAAGAACAAACGGGCGTAATACCAGAAGGCAGTTTAGTTAAAATAGTAGGAATTAGAGGGAATAAATATATAGTAGAGGAGATAAAAGAATGATACAACCACTAACTTTGGCATTAATAATATTAGCCGTGATAGTATTAATAATAATTATCGCATCAATAAGAATAGTTCGTCAATCTACGGCGGTTATAGTTGAAAGGTTGGGTAAATTTCACCGTCAACTTAACACGGGGATACACTTTATAATTCCGTTTATCGATAGAACGGTTAACGGAGCGATTAGCTTAAAAGAAAGAGTGGCCGATTTTGACCCGCAACCCGTGATTACGAAGGATAATGTTACAATGCAAATTGACACAGTAGTCTATTTTCAAGTTACAGATGCAAAACTTTTCACTTATGGTGTTGAAAAACCAATTCGTGCAATTGAAAATTTAACCGCAACCACTCTTCGTAATTTGGTCGGGGAATTAGAGCTTGATGGAACGCTTACTTCAAGAGACACTGTAAATAGTAAAATGCGTGTAATATTGGACGAAGCTACTGACCCTTGGGGAATTAAAATAAACCGTGTTGAACTTAAAAACATACTTCCACCCAAAGATATTCAGCAGGCGATGGAAAAACAAATGAGGGCGGAACGTGAAAGACGTGAAGCAATTTTAAGAGCTGAGGGGGAAAAGCGCAGTAATATTCTTGTTGCGGAAGGCGAAAAAGAAGCAATGATTTTACGCGCAGAAGCGAAAAAGGCAGCGGTTATTGCCGAAGCAGAAGGTACTGCAAACGCAATTAAACTTATAAACGAAGCAAATCCTAATGCTGCATATTTAACACTTAAAGGTTACGAAGCGCTTAAAGTTATGGCAGACGGTAACGCAACAAAAATTATAGTGCCAAGCGAAATTCAAAATGTAACGGGATTATTGTCTAGTTTAAAAGCTGTTGTGGAAGACGAAAAATCACCAAAAAAATAAATAAAAAACAAATTATTTAAAAGAGCGAACTTTATCGCTCTTTTTTACCGTGGAAGAAAATGCTTGAATTTACCAAAATAGAAAAAGACGTATTAAAAATTAAAGATTATCTTAACTTGACCGACGGTAAAATTTGCGATTTATCCGTCGGGGTAAGATACATGTGGCGTGATGAATACGTCAATGAATACGCTGTTTATAATAATACTCTTATCTTAAAAGAAACAGGACCAGACTATCAAGAAGTTTTCTATTTTCCTATCGGAAGCGACGTTGAGGGTGCATTAACAAAGATAGAAGAGTTTGCTCGTTCAAAAAACATCACACTGTCTTTTGGGTGTTTAACCGAAGAGCAAGCGAACTTTATTAAGAACAGGTACACTTTTGTCGATATTTCTTTTGACCGTGATTGGTGTGATTATATTTATGAAGCCGAAAAGTTTAAGACCTATTCGGGCAAAAAACTTAGTGGACAGAGAAACCACGTCAACAAGTTCAAAAAATTGTATCCCGATTATAAATTTAAGGTCGTTACAAAAGATGACCTTGAACGAATAAAAGAGTTTTTTGTTGAGTTCAAAAAAAGTAGAACGCTTAGCGATGAAGAAAGTTCAGAACTGTGTGAAGCAATAGATTTAACTGAAAACATGTTTGAACTTGACCAACTTGGCGGATTTATAGAAGTGGACGGAAAAATTGTAGCGTTTTCGCTTGGTGAAGTGGTTGGTCAAACGCTTATTGTTCACGTTGAAAAAGGACTTACTTGCTACGAAGGGGTATATCCTACTATGGCAAAAGAATTTGCCACGGCTTTTGCAAGCGATTCAGTTAAATATATGAATCGTGAAGAAGATTGTGGGGATACGGGACTTAGAACAAGTAAAATGCAGTATCGCCCGTTAGAACTTGCTAATAAAAATTATGCAGTAGTAAATACGCTGTTTGACAAAATTTCCGCACCCGTTTATATAAAAACTGAACGAATTACCATTTCGGATATAGAACAAAGTGATAAACTTCTCTATCAAAAACTCTATCTTGATGATGAACTCAATAAGTGGTGGGGGTATGATTATAGGGAAGATTTAAATGGCAAAGAGCCTACGGAAGATTATTTTTTCAATTTTCAAAATTCGCTAAAAAGTGAAAAAGAAGAATATGATTTTGCAGTAAAAAAAGACGGATATTTAATAGGAGAATTAGCACTGCATAATTTTGATTATTTTGGCGGTGTAGAGATAGGGTTTAGATTTTTTAAGAAATATCAAGGTAAAGGTTTTGCCTATGAAAGTGCAACGGCATTAATTAATTACTGTAAAACCACACTTGGTGTAAAAACCATAAAAGCAAAGTGCTTAAAAGAAAACTTACCATCAAAACGCCTTATTGAAAAGTTAGGTTTTTTAAGCATAAATGAAGATAAAAAGTATTTTTACTTTGAAATAAAACTTTAACTTAAATATAATTATTGTTATAACAAAATACAAACACGGTTGCAAAAAATGCAACCGTGTTTGTGTTTTTATGTCTTTTTTCTTTATAAACTGTTTGCAAACGATAATACCTTTTCTTTTAACTCTGTTAATGTTTGGTCGTTATTGATTAAGGTAAAAGACGAAAGGTCGTTATTGTCATAGTCGAACTGTTTAGCCATTCTTGCAAGAATTTCTTGCTCTGATAAGTTAGAACGACTCTTAACGCTTTCAATGCGTGAATTTTTATCACGATAGATTATAAGCACTTTGTCAAACTTATCTTGATAACCGCACTCAAAAAGTAGCGGGACTTCAACAAAAACGTTACCCTTAATGGTTTTTGCTCTTTTTAAAACTTCTTTTAATACTAAGGGGGTAATGGCGTTTGTAAGTGCAGAGTGCAGAGCGTCATCGTTAAATGCAAGTGAAGAAATTTTTTTACGGTCGATTTTTAACAAAAGTTTTCCGCTTACTGCGGTGGGGAAAATGCGCTTTAATATTTTCTTAACGCCGTGCTTTTTGTATAGAAAACTTACCACTTGGTCGCACGAAATGGTGTTAAAGCCGTTTTCGGATAAAATTTTTAGAGCGCAAGATTTGCCACTGCCTATCCCGCCTGTTATCGCTATTATTTTTTTCATACTATTTTGCATCGAACCAAGTCTTTCCTTCACCTAAGCTTACGGTGAGTTTAACGGAAAGTTTAACAGCCCCCTCCATTTCTTCAACAAGGATTTTTTGAACTTGTTCTTTTTCTTCGATAAACGTGTCTATAATAAGTTCGTCGTGAACTTGTAAAATAAGTTCTGATTTAAGATTTTCATCTTTCAAGCGTTTGCCAACCGCAAGCATTGCAATTTTAATTATATCCGCACTGCTACCCTGTAATGGCATATTCATAGCAACTCTTTCGCCAAACTGACGAAGATTGTAGTTAGAAGAATTAAGTTCTCTTATATAACGCTTTCTTCCAAGTAGAGTTGTGGCGTATCCGTTTTCTTTTGCGAAAGCCACGTTTTTATCCATATACTCTTTTACTTCTGGGTACTCTTTAAAATAAGCGTTAATATAATCCCGTGCTTCGTTAGCAGAAATTTTAAGGGTTTTTGCCAAACCGTACTCACTCATTCCGTAAATAATGCCAAAGTTTACCGCCTTTGCACTGCTACGCATTGCAGGCGTAACCTTTCCGTCAACGGGGGCAAAGACTTTAAGTGCTGTATCGCTGTGAATATCCTTTCCACTATTAAACGCATCAATTAAGCTCTTACAACCCGAAAACGCAGCAAGCAACCTAAGTTCAATTTGCGAATAGTCTGCGCCTAGAAGAATTCTATCTTCTGACTTTGGCACGAAAAATTTGCGAAGTTCTCTTCCTTCGTCATCACGCACGGGAATATTTTGTAGGTTAGGTTCTTTGCTTGAAAGTCTACCCGTTGAGGTAAGCGTTTGGTTAAAAGTAGTGTGTACTAGCCCTGTTTTCTTATCGATTAACGGCTTAAAACCTTCAATGTAAGTTGAGTAGAGTTTTTGCACTTGTCTATAACGCAAAATCAATGGAATAACGGGGTGAGCGTCTTCAAGTGGTTCTAAAATTTCAGCCGTTGTTGAATAGCCGTGCTTAGTTTTCTTGCCTTTGCCAAGCCTTAATTTTTCAAATATTAAATCGCCAAGTTGTTTGGGTGAGTTGACGTTTAAGTTTTGGTCTTTGGCGTAATCTTTAATAAGCTGCTCTAATCCGCTTAAAATTTCACGGTATTTTTCGCTAGCAACCGATAGCGCATTGTAGTCAACCTTAAACCCCGAAACTTCCATTTCGTATAAAAGGTCGGATAGTGGAAGTTCAACGTCATAGTAAAGGTCTTGTAAATTTTGTTCTTTAAGACTTGCGCTAAGCGTATTGTATGCTAAAAGAAGAGCGGTTGCAGGTGCGTTTTCAGGTAAGCCGTAAACGGTTATAAGTTCAGATAAAGTTTCTTCTCTACCTGAAAAATCCACAAGATATTTTATGATTGCAACGTCTTCACTTGGCGCTGTCAAGGTTACGCCAATGCTGTCTTTTAAGTAATGTTTTAAGTCCTTTTTATTAAAAAGCACAAGTGGAGTTTTGCCCGTAAATAAATATTTAAGTGCAGATAAAACTTCGGAAAGATTAAATCCGTCGTCAAGTAAATTTTCTTTAATTTTGATAACGTATTCAGTTTTTCCGTCACAAATATTAACCGTTCTTGAATTTATGCAAAAAGAAACTTTATTTTTTCCGTCAAAAATGGGAAGAGTTGAAAGGTCTTCAACTTCAACGGTCTTTGTTGAAAGGGTGGCACTTTCTTTTTGAGTGTTATCACTTTCTGAAAGGTCAAACCAATCGTCTTTTTTAACAAGCGACCTGAATTCAAGCTTGATGAACTTGTTTTTTACTGCGCTTGAAAATGGCAAAGAAATTTTCATTTTGTTAAGGTCGGTGTCAACACCGCAGTTGCAGTCTATTGTTGCAAGTTTTTTTGAAAGAATTGCCGATTCTTTTCCGTCCATAATTTTTTCGCCAAGTTTACCTTTAAACTGTTCTGCATTATTTAAAACGTTTTCAACCGTACCGTATTCTAATAAAAGAGTTTTTGCAGTCTTTTCGCCAATACCCTTAATTCCAGGGATATTGTCCGAAGAATCACCCATAAGCGCTTTTAGGTCAACTATTTGAGCAGGGGTGATGTCTGTTTTTTCCTTAAAATTGTCAAAGGTGTAAACTTCTATATCGCTAATTCCACGCTTGGTGAAATGCACTTCGGTCTGTTCGTTTACAAGCTGAAAAGAGTCCTTGTCGCCCGTGATTATTATGGTTTTAACGTCGGTCGCCTTTGCAATCGTGCCGATAATATCGTCTGCTTCCGACCCTTCTTTTTCAAACGTCTTAACGCCCATATCAAAAAGCACTTCTTTAAGAAGCGGAATTTGTGGGCGAAGTTCTTCGGGCATAGGCTTTCTTGTGCCTTTATATTCACTGTACATTTTATGGCGGAAAGTTGGTGCTTTAAGGTCAAACGCCACGGCAACGTAAGTTGGGCGCTCATCGGATAGCATCTTAAAGAACATATTCATAAAACCGTAAACGGCGTTGGTGTAAGAGCCATCTCTTGTAGTAAGCAAGGGCATAGCATAGAAAGCACGGTTAATTAAACTGTTTCCGTCAATTAAAACTAATTTTTCCATAAAAAATCCTTAAAATATGCTTGCTATTTAATTGAAATTATGATATTATCTTATAGCAAGTGAGTGGTAACAAATAACCTTTTAATTATTTTACCATTTAATTTTAACAAAAATACGTTAAATTTGCAACAATAAATGAATAATATTTGCCTCTGTGGTGAAATTGGCAGACGCGCTGGACTCAAAATCCAGTGGTAGCGATACCGTGCCGGTTCGACTCCGGCCAGAGGCACCATCAAAAAGAGAAGATAGCAAGCGCTAACTTCTCTTTTTGCGTTACTTCGTAACGGAGTCGAACCTTTCGGTTCGATTTCCTAGCGGAAGACGGCAACCCTTTTGTCTTGAAAGAAAGTCAAGACGGCATTGCAAGACATTTCCCCTAACAGGGGAATCCCCGGCCAGAGGCACCAAACAAAAAAGCACCTATACGGTGCTTTTTTGTTTGGTTGTCAATAACGGGGGTGACTAAAATAGGGCTCCCAAAAATTGTCGAAGAAATTTTTGGGAAAAGGAGCAATCGCTGAAAAATCAAGCAGTTTATTTATCATAAACTGCTGATAAAAGGGCGAATTGCGACGTGGCCAGAGGCACCATCAAAAAGGGAGTAAGTCGAAACAATCGGTTTACTCCCTTTTCTTTACAAAAAATTAAGGGTAGGACATAAATCCTACCCGTAGTTTTTAAAGTTCATTACAATATTGTTCAACGTCTTCAATTCTTATTATACGCTCAGTATCATTTTCAGGATTTTCATCTTCCATTGTTCTAACAGCCTGTATTTCTACTAATCCATCTAAAATGTTTCTAACAGTTCTAGCATTTGCAAAATGTTGGCTTTTAGATTGTATTGCAAAAATTTCCAAAAGTTTACTTTTTGCATCTTCCGTTATTTCATAATTCTTTTTATTTAACATTATATTGAAAATTTGAAATTGCTCATCAATGGAATAATCGGGAAAATCTATTTTTCTATTTATTCTTGAATCAAAACCTGGGTTAAGGGCAATCATTTTTTCCATTTCTTCTTTATATCCCGCAAGAATAACACAGAATTTGCCTTTATAATCTTCCATATCTTTTAGAAGAGCAGCGATTGCTTCCTTGCCATAATCTTCTCCATTTGAATCAGCACATAAAGTATATGCCTCATCAATAAATAAAACGCCGCCCATAGCCTCTTTAACTTTCTTATGGGTAAGTGGTGCTGTTTGTCCAACGTATTGACCACAAAGACCGCTTCTATCCGTTTCAATCAATTTATTTGTTGGTAAAACGCCTGCCTCATAAAAAATATTAGCCATTAATCTTGCGACAACTGTTTTGCCTGTACCAGGATTACCATAAAAGCACATATGCAAGTTTAATTTTTCGTTAGAATCTTTATTTTTCAACAAAATGGCTCTTATGCGTTTTAATTGGTTTTTTACACTCTCCAAACCAATCAGTTTATCTAACGCTTCCAAAGAATTTACTTTTTTATTAACTGCTTTCGATTGGTTACATTTTTGAGTTTCCTTTTGCGTACAATCAGTAGATGTTATTAAATCAATTAATTCAGATTTATTTAACTTAGAATATCCTCTTAAATTATTTTCTTGACAATATTCTCTTATCTGTTGCACGGTAAATAGAGAAAGTTTTTCAGGCTCATTGACGTAATCATAAATATTTTCTATTTGATTGTCAAAAAATTCTTCATCCTCTTTTTCTAAATATTCTTGGTTTGACCTGCCACAAAAACCACCATAAGAACACTCTTCAATTATGTATTTTATCAAGTGTGCAATTAAACTTAATAAAATAAAAGCAATCAATGCTCCTACAACAATTAAAACGGGAACCCAATGTGACGAAATTATTCCCCAAATAGCACTACCCAATGGAATAAGCAAACAAAAGGCAATCCAGCCGTGTTCTTCAAAGAAGTCGGCAATAGCGTCAACAGTATCGGATAACTCCAAATCTTCTATAATCATAAATATTAAATAAATGATAAATGCAATAGAAACTAATATAATGGAAACGATGAACCAAATCTTATATGTTTCCCAAAATGAACTATAATTTGCTGTCCAAGAAACATACTCTATGGAGTCTATTTGTCCGTTTGCATAGAAATTAAAATTTCCAGTATAACTATCACCATTTTTTACACCCAAATCGTAATTATATATTTCAGTACCTATAAGAGTCGAATCATTATAAAGATTAAGCTTAATAGAAAAACTATCGAAATTATAAATTGTACCATTGGTTAGTGTTGTGCTAAATATAACTTTTGTTTTATTTGTTTGGTTGTCATATTCAAAAATTGCTTGTTCAAAATTACTGGAATTTAAAAACGAATCGCTTTTATCCGTACTTTGACAACCACTAACACAAAAAACGCAGAGTAATATTAATAAAATAATAGAAAAAAACTTAATTTTGTTTTTCATTTTCTACTCCTATACAAATAAGAATATATTTTATATTCTTTCTCCATTTCTTTAACAGCTTTCAAAACATCAGCTTCACCAACTGCTTTATAACTAGATTTTCCTTCACCAACTATTAAGTTTTTATTAACATTTCCTATCTTACTTGTTATTTCTAATA
>JAGASB010000035.1 GCA_017621955.1 Clostridia bacterium
ATCATATATAATATCAATAGTCAATAATGCCGATATCCAAAAAACACCAACTTTTATCATATAATTTTTTACCCCATCTGCTCATTGTGGTGTGGACAATTCAAACAAATTTCTCTAAAATTTTCTTTTTGAGTAAAAATATTCGGTATTGCAGAAGCCTTTAACATTTTGCACGCAACAAGGCAAACATCATAGCAATCAAAATCGGATATTTCTTTATTATCAATTAAAGGACAAATAATTTTATTTTCTTCCATATTAAAACCTATAAATTCTTATAATAAAAACAATTTTTACAAATATTCTCAAAGTCCTTATTATCAACTATATCCGAAAGGGCAAACCTTTTAGGGCTACCATCTTCTAACACCATACAAGCATCAAAACAATCTTGCATAGAAATAACCTTATTAACAACAGGACAAAGCCTATTCTTATCATTTATATTTAATTCTTTAATCGCCATTATTACACCTAACTAATAACATTATATCAAAAAATGATAAACATATCAAATCGTATTATTCTTTATTAAACAAATCCTTATATTTATTAAAAAAATCAAAATACACTCTTGGATTTTCTAATTGCCACCATTTTTTAACATTAACAGGAACTTCATCTAAATCATAGATTTTTGCACCATCTATTGCTAACATAAAGGGAGAGTGCGTTGCTATGATAAACTGACAACCACTATATCTTGCCATATCCTTAATCATATCAGCAAGTTCAATTTGAAATTTTGGCGACAGGCTATTCTCTGGTTCATCCAACAAAAACAAAGTATCATCTTTTAATTTCTCATAGAAAAACCTTAAAGCAGTTTCACCATTGCTATTAAGCCTAACTTCTTTTCCGTTTTCCTTATAAACATACTGTCTGCCACTCATTTTTCTTGCGATTACTTGGTCACGCAAATCTTCATAATCTTGCATACCACGCATTTTAACAGTTTTTTTGAAAACTAATTCTTCGTGACGTTTACGAGTTGCCATCACATTAGCAGCAATGTCTTTATTATTTACTCTAACATTAAGCATATAATCAAAAACATCATCACTTGTTATAATTCTACTACCGTTAGGAACTCTTAAATAATCACCTTCGTCATCAAAAGCCATTTTATAATCACATTCTTTTGTGTATTCATCAAATATATTACTACTATTAAAAGGCGAAACCCTTTTTAATGTCAGCTTTTTTGTAATTAAATTAAGCAAAGTGCTTTTGCCTGAACCATTGCCACCATACAATATGGTAATTTCCTTAAAATCTAAACTGGATAGTTGTTTTTGCACAAACAAATGACAAGGGTAAGGATTGTCCGTATAACCAGCCTCACTCATATAACCTTGCATTTTAAGCAATTTATCTTCTGTTTCGTGAGATGGCAGTTTGAACTGGTCTAAATAAATCATAAAAACACCTCCATTTTATTCATATTATAACAGTATAAATATGACAGTTTTAGTCATATTAAAAATAAAAAATAGGATGCGCCTAAAATTTGGTAGCATCCTCTTTTAACTATCTAATTATAAATATCAATATTAAAACCATATAACGCCATTAAATTTTTAAGACTAAAACTCCATGTTTTCTTTCTAGGTCTTTAGCCTACTACACCCCAGCGAGTTTTACAAGGCGAAAGTAACTTTTTGAGTCAGATTAACCGTCTGGCTCTTTTTTATTTTACAAAAAGTTATTTCGTCGTTTCCCTTACCCTTGTAAATCTCACCAAAACTATAAAATAAAGCAATTCGTTTCGTGGTGTAGTTAGTCTAGCCCGTCGAAAGAAAAAAATAAAACAAGGAGTAAAAAATTTAATTAAAAACTTATAAAGGAGTTAATGAGTATGACAAAAAACAGTTTTAGTTACAAACAAGGTTTTAGAAAAGGAATTCAAATCTATAACGAAAACTCAAGTAAAGGTTATTATTCAGACCAAGACAACGAAAAAACAATGAAACGTTGTAAGCAATATGCAGATACAGGATATAAGAATAATGAACCTTTAAGAGATACTCAAATAGATTATTACTACGGTATGTATGACGGTATAAGATACGGATATAAGAAACACGGAACTCCAATTCCTGATAAAAAATATAGCAGCTTTGAAGAAAAAGAAAATCAATTCTACTACGGCAAAGAAAATCATTACAACGGATTTGGATATTACGACTAATAAGGAGATAAAAAATGAAACAAATAACAATTAAAAATTTACGTTTTGAAAAACCGCAATGCGAATGGCAAGTAAAAATTGACCGTTCAAGTATTTTGGGAAATCCTTATTATATGAAAAATGAAAGTGAACGCAATAAAGTATGCGAACAATATGAAACACACTTTTACAAAAAAATAAATAATAACGACATCAACTTTATTACAGAACTTAAAAGGTTAAAGAACTTATTAGATAAATATAACAAACTTGAACTTTTTTGTTGGTGTTATCCGAAACGTTGTCACGGCGAAACTATAAAACAATATTTAGAAAACAATTAAGGAGATTAAAAAATGATTAACGTTATAGAAAACAAAGATTATAGAAGCTTACAAAACGATTATTACGACGGAGAAAGTTTCGTCTATTTTGACATTATAGAAGTTAACGCTGAACGTGAAGATATAACCGTTATGGTTTCGCATCAAGGCAAACTTACTATGAGAACTTTTGAACTTCAGCAAGACGAAGACAATGACGTATTCTTTGAATACGGACCTTGCTTTGAAAAAATATATTTAGAACAATTTATTTAAGGGGGTGCTTATATGCAAAACTACACATCAATCAACATTGTAATTGGCTCTTGGGGCTCTTACAACGCTTGCAACAGTAGGGCTTTAGGCTCTAAATGGATTGACCTATCTGATTATACAGATTGGGAAGAAATCGAAACCGTGCTTAAACAACAAGGCTTTAAGTTAGACGGCATAGACGAAGAACTATTTGTGCAAGACATTGAAGGGCTTCCATCTAATGCTTGTAATTGGGATTATACTAACCCACAAACACTCTTTGAAACTTTAAGAGATTCAGGCGTGTTAGACAACGTTTATAAACACGACGTTATGCAAGCATATCTAGAAGTTAGAAACTTTGACGACTTTGAAAATTTAGTCAAAAGGCACGGCTTTAATTGGGACGACGATATTCGCTTTATGAAAGGCTATTCGTGGGAAGATTACGGACGTGAAGCATTAGAAAACAGTGGCTACGAAATACCCGACCATATTCAAGACTTTATAGACTTTGAAGAC
>JAGASB010000267.1 GCA_017621955.1 Clostridia bacterium
ATAGCCTTTATAGGTTGAGTTATGTAGTACTCGTGATACTTTCGCGTTCTCCCATCTAACTAACCCCGAACTATCTTTTCTTTTACGTCGTATCATCTCATCACGAATTTGAGATATTCCTTTGCCTGCCGAATACATATCGTAAATCATACGCACCGTTTCGGCTTGTTCTTCGTTGATTACGTAAGTCCCTTTTGCTTTGTCCCTATCATAACCAAGAATATTACCACTTCCATACAAAACGCCCTTGTCTCTACTGATTTTTTGCCCCGCACGAACACGCTCTGAAATTTTTCGACTTTCTTCTTGCGCAAGCGTTGCCATAATCGTAAGTCTAAGTTCGCCGTCTCCGTCCATCGTCCAAATATTGTCTTCTACGAAATAAACTTCGATGCCGTACTCTTTTAACTCTCTCGTAACTACGAGCGTATCAACCGTGTTTCTTGCAAATCTACACACTTCTCTCGTTACAATTAAATCAAACTTCTTTTGTTTGGCGTCTTGTATCATCCTTAAAAATGCAGGTCGCTTTTTCGCTTGCGTTCCCGTAATCCCTTCGTCAATATATTTCTTAATAACATACCAATTAGGATTTTTATCCGCCACGTCGTCGTACCATTGCATTTGATTTTCTAACGCCGATAATTGCGCTTCGTGTTCTGTGCTTACTCGTCCGTAGAAAACCACTCTTCTTTGCCTTGCCCTGTTAAAATTAACGTTAGTGGGCATTACCATTCCGTTTTCAATCAAGTTAAATCGCCTCCTTTAAATAATTTATTATGCTTTACTACACTTTCCCCAAACTGAGTACGCTTCTTTTCGATTTTGGCGTATTCTCGCTCGTCAATCATTTCGTTATCACGCATAATTTCTAACATCTTAAACGCGATAATCTTATTTAACACCTCCATATTTATTTTTGACTTGTCGATTTTCTCCACATTTAGAGTTTTGTAGTTACCTTGATTTTCCACTTCATTATTTAATTTCTCTTCTCTTAAATTTAATTCCTTATAATTCAATTCTCCTTAATTTTTATTTTATAGGGTGATATCCGCACTTTTAACGGAAAGATAAGTACGAATGCCCTATGCAATCATTTTTCTCCTTATTAATTCCCGACATTACGGGTGTATTAAGCACATATAGTGTCCCGCTGTTATTTGCTTTCTTCAAATTCTTTTCTTAGCGTTTGATATCCTAATCTAATCAAATCTACTTTTGAAATTCTTTTTTGTTTTAAGAAAGCCATTATTTCATCGTGCTCTTTCACAGGAAGTCTCGTGT
Organism: Clostridia bacterium; assembly: GCA_017621955.1. The sequence goes on from JAGASB010000267.1 coordinate 1,288, forward strand.
TAAATTGCCTTGTCGCTTGTTCGCGCTCTTCCTTATGCACGATTTCATACTTAATTCTTGCCTTTTGTTTTGGCGTTAATTGTTTTTCCATTGTATTTTCTCCTTAAATATAAACGATTTCGCTTAAAATCTCTTCTTCAATCACTTGTTTCATTGCGTTAATTCTTTTAACGTCTTCCAAGTAATTACCCGTACGACAATACTGTTCGCTTTTAGAAAGTTTGTCCCATAAAACGTCGTAAAGTTCTTCCGCGGCTTTATCTACGCCGTGCAAATATTCAGGTAACTGCCCTGCTAAACTTAACAATTTACCGAAGTTATGCTCTTCAATATACTGTTTTGCAAGCGTTCCATACTTGCCGTAAACGTGCTTTTTAGGTTTAACTGCTTGTTGATAGATTTTAATTTCTTCCACAGTTAAACCTTCGCCCAAATCCGCTTTTCTAATGATTTCTTCTACGTTCATAATACCCTCCCTAAAATTTATTGTAGCAATATTATACCGTGATATCACGAGATAGTCAAGCTGTTTTATATTCTTTTGAGAAAATAATTTTATCTTAATAGTAAAATTGCCATTGCGATACTTTGCGCAAACAGAAGTATCGGCGTAGCCCAAAACATAAACTTTCTAAAACCGCCTTCCACTTGCATTTCTTCACGTTGTTTTTGAATTTCTTCTTTAGTTTTTCTCAGTTCTTTATTTAGCCCTTCTGCTCCTTCGTTTATTTTTGCTACTGCCATATCCGTTGCTTCTTTTACTCTATCGTTTAACAGTTGAGTAGCCGAATCAATCGCCTTTCCCATAGCTGTGCTTACAAGGTGCTCGATTTCCGTTACTGCTTCCGTTATTTGATTCAGTGAGAACTCTATCTCCTTCGCTAGTTTGCAATTGCTCCCTTTCACGTCGTCTATCAGTTTCTCTACGCTTTCTTTCAGCTTCCTCTCTAGCCTTTCGTTGTACCATTCTACGTTCTTCACTTGACGCGTCAGTTCCTCGACTCGCACATTCAGCCTCAAAACTAAGTCGTTGCAATGTTCTCTCGATACCGTTAAGGCTTGCATTAACAACGCTTCTCGCGCTTCCGCCGTTAGTCGTTTTACCTCCTCGCAAAGCTCCAACGCCTGTGGATTGTTTGATAAATCCACTTGTTCGTCCTCTATTACGGGTTGAGGACGCTCGCCCGTTATTTTGTTTATCAAGTTGTTTTATTACCTCCGTTTTTGTATAATTTGTTCCGAGCTTTTCCCCTCGGATAGGTTTTTGTTTGTCGGGATGCAAATAGGAATAATCCTTTCCATCCCTTGTGATTTTTACGCCGTAACACTTTTCAAGATAATCCTTGAACTTGTCAGGCGTAGCTGAATTTTTAATCGCTTCCGCAATTACTTCTCGTAGTTCTTCTTTCCAACTCGTACCGCCTTTGAGCATAATCTTCTTTTCGACTGCCGTTCTACTGTTCTTACCACGCTTTCTAAAATCCGTTTCGGTAAACCCGTATTTCTTCCCTATCCTATTCGCTTCGTCTTTCATCTTCACGTAGTCTTGTTTGTTGAACTGCAATTTCTTACCCGTTATTGGGTCCACCGCGTTTACGACAATATGGCTATGTACCGTTTTCGTGTCCGTGTGGGTAGCGATTACGCACTCGTAGTTTTGAAATAATTTTGCCGTAAGTTCTTCCGCGTAGGCGTGAGCTTTTTCGGGTGAAACGTTATCTTGGCGCGCGCACGATAATTTACAATGATAATATTTACGCTCGTCAAACTTGTCTCCTTTACCAAACCTGCTTGCCGTTTCGTCAAACTGCTTTGCGTAGTCCTCATCTTCAAAAAGATTCCTCACCGATACTATCTTTGCTTTCTTTTCGTCGGTGATATACGTGATACCGTTTTTCGGTTTTGCTTTGCTTGCACTACACTTTAAAAGCGGCATTATCCACCTCCAATAACAATAGATATTTGTCGGTATAATTCTTTCAAACTTTTGATGCACGTTTTTATTTCTTCTTCCGTAGCCAAGCCGTTATAACTGTTTCTAACGACTTGGTTTAGGTTGTTGCCTTGCCGTTTTAGTTCGGCTAAAATCTCGTTGCCGTTTTCTATTACAGTTATTGGCTTATCAATAATTGACCGAATTACAAAGTCTGTTATCGTCAGTCCACTTTTCGCTATTGCGCTATCTATTAAATTTTTCTCTTGTTCGCTTGCCCTAAAATTGTAGGCAAATGGTCTTGTTCTTCTTGCTATAATTTCTCCTCCTTTTATTTTTTTGTTGTTTGGGGTGTTAGGGGTTTCCCCTAACGAGGCGATTTGAAAAATCGTGTATTTGGCAAGACAAATACGTTCCTCGCTATATCGACGAAACCAACCTTTATACCCATATATTAAATTGTATTTTTGGACGTAGAAAAAGCCCGACAGTTTATCACTGTCGAACTTTCATTTCCACGCTTTGGGGAAACGGGTTCTATTACGCCGATTACTCATTTTTAATTTTTGGCAAGCCTTTCCCTTTCATAGAAAGGGAAAAACCTAATTTGAAAGTAGTATTTTATAAACATACTCTTTCACTTTTTACCATATTCTTGCGAATTTCTTGCCATAAACGGTGAACTCTCCACCTTCTTTTTCCGCAACACATCCTATAGGAAGAGCTCTTTCTCGCGAAAATTCCTTAAATGCGGGAGACGTTACGATAGGTGCATATATTCTCCAATCGGAAGGGCTATTCTTTTCGTAATGCCTTACTACAAAGATAAGGACATTTTCACTCGTTAACCACTTGGAAACCTGCTTATCTCTATCGGTTTTTTCTTCCATTATCTTTTCGTAAATAAGTTCCTTTTCTTGGTCATCCGCCACGCGGAGCTCCATATACAATCGACTAATCCTCTTTTTAGATTCATCGCATATCTCAATAATTTTATCCCTATGACGATAGTCTGTAGCATTGTCGGAAGTTGTCTTATATCCAATTACCCAAGATATAGGCGTATAATCCACCTTTTTCTTTTTACCCTTTTGGAAGTTAAACTTTTTAACCGCTTGATAGATATAGTCCATCGCCGTATCGTAAAACTCGTACTCGTTTTCCTTTCCCTTTTCGTCTATCTCCTTAAAGAAAATAGGCGCAGGGCGATTATACTTTTTGCGCAAAGCGGAAAGTTCTTTCCCAACGTTTACGTTATCGTAAGCGCGCTTTGCTTTGTCTATTTCCAAACCCGATAAAACGGCAAGTTTGCAAACGTCGTTATAAATATTTAAAACTTTCTCCTCTTGCGCGCCGTGATAGATTTCGTTCCATATAATACTGTTTAACTTTTGCGAAAGGTTTACTATCTCGCCTATTTTATTTTCGCTCGTATCGTGGTCAAGCTCGGCAAGAGTTTGACCTTTTTTACTCATTGACGGAATACCACAAACGGGTACTTTGAAATTCTCATTATATTTCTCGGCTGCTTCTACTAATAACTTATCATCGGTTATGAGCATAGCGTCTGAGTCGTAATCACAACCGTTTAATCGCTGTTGAATATTCTCTCCAATAGCGTTTACGCACACAATATTTTTACCTAAGTCAAAGTAATTCCAAATATCGCCGTCAAGATTATTTTCCACGCAGTAAAGATTGCCCATCGTGATATGCGGTGAGCGCGCGCAAAGAAGTTTTGCACCATTTACAAAGCGTTTAGAGTGTATTTGCCCTTTCTTTAACTCACTTGTTATCTTTTCGCCGGCTATGTATTTTAACAGTTCCGGACCGTTACCAAACAACGTTGCGTTCGTACCATTTAGAAGAATATGTCCACGTCGTAAATTACTTTTAAGTCCGCTTACTACATCGTCCCTGAAATTAGCATACAATGCAGTATAATCAAACGTTGTACAATAAAGAAGCAATTTAAAAATGACTTCCGCGCGTTCAGCAAGCCCGTCGGGAGTTTTCTTTTCTTCCCCGTCCTTTTCTCTTGCATAAGCATCGCTAAAGTGATACCGCATAAATTCCACGTCGTTGCGGATAAGCGAGATATAATCAAAGCTCGGCTTTAATAATTCTTCCGCCTGCGATTTATCAAACCCCAAAGTATTGAGAAGTTGATAACTACTTTGCACCATATCGCCGTGGAAAAATCTCGTGCCTTTATCCCATTTTACCACGCCGAAAGAGTTATCCACGCTTTCCATCCACTTGCGAATATTCTTATCGGAAAGACCGCCTGCGAATTTAAGATACTTCAAACTGTTGGGCGTCGTTACCATTACGATTTGGCTTACGTCGGTTGCAAGCGTAAATCCCCTTTTCTTTATGTCGTCAAGGGTAATATTTTTATCTTTTATCCATTTTTGAAGTTTCGTTCTAAATGCGCAAGACTTAAAGAACTTATTTCTAAGAAGTAGCATATGCTTGTCCGCATATCCGCTTTCAAACACGCTTTCGTCTAAAAGACTTTCGCCGTCCCAAATATCGTTTGTGATTTCCGTTTGCTTTTGCTCGGCTACAAGTTTCCCGTCTTTAAGTTCTACGGATATTACTTCTTCCGTAAACGTGCTTTTATAATCGGGAACAAAAAGTATTCCATCAAGCGGAATATTCACAGTTGATTTGATACTACTTAAGGATAACGCCTTATACGATTCCCACGAAGCAAGGTCAGTTTGCGCTTTAAAACCGCAACTACTCCATTTATCCATCGCCTTATATAAACGCTCGTCAATAAAAAGGCATTTTCCTTCTCTTGAACTGCCCGCGCTACGCTTATATCTTACGTAGTGAATACCATCTAAATAAAAACCGTTTTCGTAAAAATGTGCGCGCAAATCTTTTATTTTTATAGGCTTTCCATCTTGGGGCTTGTACGTATAGTTAAACTTTAAATTTATTACGGCAAGAGTATATTCATTTCCGCTCTTATCTTGAAAAGAAAACTTTTTACGACAAATGCGCTTATATGCCTTTTCAAGTTCTATGAGGTCTAGCGAATTATCCAAATAGATTTTGAACAAACGAAAATAGGCGTCACTTTTCTTTTCAGGCATTTTATACCCAACGCTAACGCCGTTTTCCTGCTCGTGCCGATAAATATCCGCCGCTTCAATTGAAATAATTCTATACCCTTGTTTCATTTTAACCCATTATTTTCTCTAGACAATACCATTTAAGTGTGATTTGATTTAATTTCTAACTAACATCCCTTTATTTAATGAAGCCGAATTTTTACTTAAAATCTCATATACAACTTCTTTAATATGCGTTTTTGTTATTATTTTACAAGGCAAGAACATTACTTGTTTAGCTAATATTTTATTAAATCTAATCTTTATAATATCTGCTTCTTTAGTAGTAAAAACTTCATAATTTAAGGTGTTTTTCAACTCGTTATAAAATTTCTCAAACAAATATTCTTTATCATCATAATCAAGTTCGGTTCCCATCATTCCTTTTAACGGTGGCATAGCAGAAAATTGCACAATATTATAATTATCAAAATCTTCAATATTTGATATTTTAGGATTTTCAATACACTTAATCAAATAATTATTGCACGCGTTTGAATCGGAACTGTATAAGTCTTCATTCATTAGATTAAATAAAGTATTTGGAGGAAACTTCATCGAAAGGACTATGTCTTCATCAAATTTGTTCCCTAAGTTGTTTATAACAAAGCAAAACTCATAACAACTTTCAAAACAATTTGTAGTTTCTTGAGCACTAATATATTTTTCCATTAAACGAATAAGTTTTCTTATATCTTCAGCTTTATTTTTTCGCTCGTCTTGTGTTGAATAATTCCATTGATTTATAATCGTACTTATTCTTAACCCATGCAAATTAAAAAATTCATCATCAAATTCTATGTCTAAATATTCTAAAAGTTTTTTGCCCCCTTCAAACATACTTTTGAAAAAACTCTCCGCATCTTCGGATAAACCACTTGCAACATTGCTTAAAGAAGATAATAGCGTGTTCGTTTTGATGGCGGTATTTAAGATATCAAAACTTGATAACTCATACTTTTTTATTTTCTCAACAAGTAATTCTATTTCTTTTTTAAAACGTTGAATTACTTTTAAGTTTTCACTGTAGAACTCAAACTTTCTCCCAATTAAATCGTTGCTTAACGCATTAGATTCTGAAATAGACATCAATGCAATATTAGAGGTTAGCTCTCGTTTTTTATACAAATAATCTACTGTAGGACGTTCGGGTTTAATAGGATACTTTCTATTTGCTTCTCTAACATAAATCGTACCATTTGCTATGTATGGAGGAACTATTCCCTCTTCAACATAAACAATAATAACCCCATAGCCCTTTTTCTTAGGATTTTCAATAAACCTTGCATAAAATTTAGGCGCAAGCGGTGTTATTCTGTTTTCAATTAATTGTGACATAGTCGCATAAACTTCACCACGGGGTTTTTCAATGTCAACTATGGTTTTAGAGTTATCTTTAATTCCGATAATTAAAAGCCCACCTTCACTATTTGCAAACGAAGTAAAAATAGCAGGTATTTTACTTTTTACCGACGAATCAAAACTTTCCTTAAATTCTATAGTATAACCCTCTTCCCAATCATCATTTATGAAATTTTCTATATCTGAATATCTTAATTTTCTAAAAGGAATAGGCTCACCATTTTTGTACTTGAAAAAAGTAAACATTATATTATATATACCCTCTGTGAATATTTAGGTCTATCAACTTTAATAAAATCAAAATTGAAATACTCAATCCAGCCTAATAAATTTGCTAACAAATCTTTAACTTCTTTTCTATACGGCTTAGGATCATTGATTAAAGCGTTGTGCAACTTTTCAGAAAGCTCACCGAAATAACATTCTTTCATTTCTTTTTCGTTTATAGTTTTGCACAACCACGTAAAGGCCTTGCTCCATCTGAATGCCTGTTTAATTTTCTCTTTATCATAAATACCAGTCAACTCCAAAAATTCATACTCATCAATTTCAGATGATGGTGCTGGCACCTGTGGAAAATCATATGTAAATAAAACACTTGTGTCGGGTACAAACCTATCAGATATATGCTTGTTCCAATTTAACGATTTTGCTTCGTTTAAGCTTACCTTAGGAAGTTTTTCAATGTCTGCTTTCATCAATGAGTATAATTCATCTGTCATCAATACCGCTGATGAAAACAGCGATTCAATTTTAAATAAATCATCTCCCTCGATTTGAGAAAAATCAGCTAGTTCATAATTTCCCACGCAATTCAACCCTAAGCCACGACTAGTTAAATTTCCGCTTCCTAAAATGTATCTTTTCTTATCAAAAATATAAGTTTTAGCATGTAAGTCAAATCTAATATAAAGCTCCCAACCATTAGCTTTGCAATATTCATACAAATCTAAATCAGTAGCTCCATTAATAATATCTCCAGGTAAAAATCTTACGAGGATTTTTTTATTTTTCAATACATGCTTAATATTGTCGTCAATAAACTTGACGGCATCTTTTTTGCAGAAAGCAGAAACAACGTGTAAATCTTCTGTTACACTTGAAATTTCTTCTACAAGTTTTTTATTAAATTCAGATGTAGTTAAAAATGGCATAATTATTTCCTATTATCTTCCTTGTTTTAAGTATGCTTTTAACCTATTGTTAATATCATCAATCAACTTATCCATAGGCACAGGATGAGTTGCATGTAATTGATAAACCGTCTTTATTAAAGATACTAAAAAAAGCTCAAATGTTATTTGCATATCTTCGTTCTGATATGCATCTTGAACAAATTGTTCATAGAACTGATGGTCTTTATTAACAATAATTTTCAACACACCAAGTCTATCTTCGTAATCAATGAACGCTCCCCTGCTTCCATGATTGACATATTTAATTCTTGTATTAGAATCTAAATATTGTTTAATTTGCTCTTCAGTTACATCTTCGTAACCTTCATCTTGCAATTCCTTTTCTACCTGAACTTTTATCTCTTCTGTAATCTCAGGAATAACTACAGTGGTAGGAACAACTATATCTGGATTTTCTTCTTCTGCAGCTTTTACAGTCTCAGAAGTTGCAGTCGTTGCAGTTTTACCAGGATTACTTCTACTTCCTTTACGACGTTCTTTGTTTGCCGCAACCATATCTTTAATGGTATTCATTATAACAGACCTAAGTTGAATCCACATAGGTTCGTTACCCTCATAATCTGCAAGAGCCTCTTCATCAATTTCTTTTAAGTCAACCTGTTGTTTGTTGTTTGCTATACCAAAAGCCTCGTCTAATTCCGATTTAAAAGAAATTTCGCAACCCCACCATCTATGGTAAGGATTATTAGTTGCATCAAAAAAGCCAAAATTGCCAAAATCAATTTCACGGTTTTGACGCACAATAGATATTCCAGTATTTTTTCTTACACTTTTTCCGTAAGCTAACGAACCAGGATCAGAAGCTACAAAATCTTTAGAATAATATTTTTCCTTAACAATAGAAAAACGAATTTTTACAGTTGACTCATGCCTTTCTCCTTTTTTATCGAAGTAATAAACTGGATGGTCAACTTCTCCTGTTAGATTGTCCTCATCGGTGTACGGTTCAAAAATACTTTCAGTATATCCCATTTCTTCATTATACCTTTGACATGAAGGATTGGCATCATTGCAGTTTTCTTTCACGCAAAATTGACTTTTCTTCATCAAGAAAAGAGGGTCATTAGGTAAAATCAATTCAAAAGTTTCTAAATCGTTTGATTCTATCGTTGCAATATTTACAGTGTTATCATTTAGCATCCATCTATACTTTCTACCTAAATCCTCAGAAATATTTCTGCGACAGGTATTCCATCTTTTATGGTCAACCCTATCGCATTTAGGCCAAACAACTAATGTTCCATGCTTGCTAAAATCATAATCTTTTTCATCTGTTGAAAAATGTATAAATTGTTTATATTCATCGGGAATATCTGTAACAAAAGGTCCTATAATAGTATCTTGCTTCTTGTCGGTTACTAAATCCCAATCCACATAAACACACTTACAATTCTCAATCCCATCTCTCCAAGAATAAACTTCAACCCTTGGAGAAACATGATAAGATGCTTGAGGTAAGCCCACACCAAAACGGCCCATACCTGTACGACGTTGTCTAGTTGTAAAACCAATTTGTAAACATCTAGCTAAAACTTCTTCAGTCATCCCATCGCCATCATCTAAAAAGGCAAATTTTTTAATGCCTTGTTGATTCAACACCAAATCTTGCGAGCCAATTATAAAGACATTTTGGGCATTTGATTCTATACTATTGTCTACAATTTCCGCAATTGCATTATAAGTAGATTTATAACCTGTATTCCTAGCGCCATCAGCCATTGTTGACACATTATAAAGCTGTTCGCCTTGTTGTGTTTCTAAAATCATTTCTTCATTCGCCATTTTTATTACCTCCAATAACTATTAAAGTGAGAGAATGCTTCGTTCTCGTTGTAAACTTCTAAATTTTCTTTTACATCTATTAAAAGACAGGTTTCAGCTCCACCCATTTGTGGGCCACGCAAGCCTCTTCCAATCATTTGACTATACAATATTACTGACTTAGTTGGTCTTGTTATAAATACACAATCAATATTAGTAGAATCAAATCCAGTAGTTAAAATATCGTAGTTTATTATGATATTTACGGGATTATCTCTATCCTTAAAATCTGCAATAGCTTTTTTTCGTGTTGCCGCAGACATATCTCCATATACTAATGAATTAGGTATATTTTCTATATTTAGAAATGCTGACAGCATTTTAGCGTGGTCTAACGAACAAGCAAAAACGATTGTGGGCTTTCCTTGTGTATTCAACTCTTTTAATCTGTTTAGTATAACTGAATTGCGTGATTTGTTTGCTGCTATTTGAGTAATTAGTTCTGGAGAGTAGTCCTCCCTATTTGAATAAAATTCTTTTTTTAACTTCTCCAGTAATTCATTATCGACTTCATACTCAAGCGGTTCTTTTATAAGTTTTGATAAAATCTTTCTATCCTGAAAATAACCTATAACGTCACTTATCGCAGCTCTATTTCTGGCTTGATTTTGTCCCATACTAATTCTATCAACTAGTTTTATATCAATTCCAATCTTTCTATCAAAAAACTCGTTGAAAATTCTATTTTCTAATGAGTCTTCCGTCGTTCTTCCCGGAGTTGCAGTCAAGCCAATAAAATCCTTTTTATTCCCCTCGTAGGACTTAGAGAAATCTTGAATAACCTTATTTGTCTCTTTCGCCCCAATTTTATGACATTCATCATAAACCATTAAAGAAACTTTTTCGCAAAGTTGTGAATAAACCGTTTTATTAGACTTACGCATAGCTTGTAAAGCCTGTATGGTTATAAAAATTACGCCATTAGTAATGGTATATTCTCCACAACCCCAGCTTTTTTCAACTGACGTATTTCTTAGACCTAAATGTCCCCACACGTTCTTAAACGTTTCAAGCGCTTGTCCTAATAATTCTTTAGTGTGAGCCACCCACATTATTAAACCATCTTTTTTTATAAAATTTAAATAATGCGCCAATATATGCATCGTTGTCTTTGTTTTGCCTGTTCCAGTAGGCATATGTATCAAAATTTTACGTCCCAACTGCCCTTTTTTATTTAATTCATATACCGCTTGTTGCTTAATTAAATACTGATAATCTAAAAGTTCAAAAAATCTTTCTTCTGAGCCATTAACTTCTTCATATATTCCTTCGTTTTCAAAACTATCAAATTCATAATTTGGAGAATTTAAAACAGTATCAAAAAGTGTTCTATAAAAGTCACACTCAACAAAATCTATTTTGGCTGCCTGATTTGCTAATTTACCATAATCCGAACTATTACTATTTAAAAGCTTTTGCAAATCTGATAAACTAACAAACTCAAAAAAACTTTGACGAAAATCTTTATTTTTGAATAATCCAAACCCATTAATGCTAATTAAAATGTCAACTAAAGAAGATTGTGTATGGGCATCTTCTGAATCCGTCCATTCTTTAATAGAATCATAAATTTTATCGCCCAATAAGTTTATAATTTCATTTTTCGAAAATTTATTTAGAATTTCCTTAAACTTACCGTAATTCACTTTATCCCTCCAATTCAATATAATCCAAAGCTTCGTTTAAAGCTTGAATATCTTCGTCTGACGTAAAGTAGTTTATACTTATCCTTACTGTTCCATCAGGAGCTGTTTTTAATAACTCATGCCCAAGTGGAGCACAATGTAATCCAGTTCTTACCGCTATATTTTTATCTGAAAAAACCTGTCCAATACTATCACTGCTATAGCCATCAAAAACACACGAAATAACACCTATATTTTTTTCTTCATTTTCACCACGAATTATTGAAATATTTGAGTGCGCTTTTATTACTTCTAGCACTTTTTGAGTTATGGTTTTTTCTTTAGCTCTAATTTTTTCTATGCCAATTTTCTTAATCCATTTTAATGCGGCGTTTAGCCCAGCTATTGCTTGAATATTAGCACTTCCCGCTTCTAATTTTACTGGAATTTGTTCTGGCATATCTTTATTCTTAGAGTCTAATCCAGTTCCACCAAATATTAATGGATTAAGATTTTTTGCTTCTTTTGTTATAATGCCACCTATTCCAAAAGGACCATAAAGCGTTTTATGCCCTGCCCAAATAGCATAATCAATACTTGCATTATTTAAGTTGATATCTACTAACCCCGCCGTCTGCGCCATATCCACAATATTAGTTGCTCCGTATTTTTTTGCAAGGTTGCAAATGTCTTCTACTTCTAAAATGCAACCAAATGAATTGCTAGCGTGGGTTAAGAAACAATAATTGGGTGATTGTTTTTCAAACACTTTTTTCACTTCGTCAACGTTTATTTGCAAAGTTTTAGTGTCAACTGCCAATAAAATCACATCAAACCCTATCTCTTTTTGCTTAGCATACAACGTTCTTAAAATAGCATTATGCTCAAACGGTGTAATATAAACCACATCGTTTTTACAGAAATTAAAACTATTTATAACTATATTTAATGCCTGAGTAGCAGAGGGCGCAAATATTGTTTCATAAGGATACTTAACATGAAACAGTTCTAACAATAACTGCCTAGTTTCTTGCATCATTGCATACGCTATTGATGCTTCTTTAAATTGTCCTCTGCCAACATTAACGCCAAATTGTCTATAGAAAGTATCCATACATTCATAAACCTCATTAGGCTTTGGAAATGTTGTAGCGGCATTATCAAAATAATGCATAGTTCATCCTACCTTTTAACCTAAAAGTTTGTTAATAATATCAATTAAGACCTGCCTTTTTTCGCTCGTTGATAAAGAATCTCCATACTCATCAATCATAGCTGCAGCGTCATCATACATTAGCTTTGCAACTTTTGTATATTCAGCTTTATCAAACGTTCTATAAGACTCTTTACCAGTCTCATCAATAAACGTTATTCTATAACTTCCTGCAGTAGGCTCGTTGGATTCATTAATCTTTTCCTTGAAATTTTTAATAGTTTCAACAAAATCCTTAACAGTTTTAATAAATGCCTCAATAGTAATTTCTGACCAGTCATCAATTCTTAAACTTGTTGTAGCACGAGCCAACTCTTCTATAAACTTGTTTTCATCTGGAGTGATATTTAAACAAATTGAAAGCATATTGTTCTCACTGCCATTAAACATATGGGCAATAACATCTTGGCTAAGCGATGCTGTCCAATCCTTTACTATTGAAGATAACGTCGCATTAATGTTCCGTTTACCAGAAGAAAATATATTGGCCAAATCATTATTAAGATTCATTAATAAATCTGGCTTTATACGGTCAATTAATGTCTTTGCTTGAGCAATATATCCGCTAAGTTTATTTGTAAATTTTTTCTCGTCAAAAACCCAAAGAATTTTATTGAAGAGGAAATCCCTTGCATTAATTTCAGGATTTCTCAACGCTACTAAAAACTTGCAAACAACTCTATCGCAAGCCTCACTATTTCCATTGCCTTTGTAAATGCTCTTAATTTCTTTTACATATTTAGGGAGTTGCATATACCATCTTTGCATTGCAGCAACTATGAAGGTAAAATTGTTATATTCTTTTTCAGATGAAATAATATAACTATCATACAACTTCTCTAAATCGAGGATGTATTTATCCTTTTTCTCATCCCAGTTTTCCAAATATAAATCATAGGAACTGGGGTTGTCATTAATTGCTTCAAGAAGTTTGGCGGTAATCTCTAATTCCTTTCCATTTTTTGAAATTACACAATATTTTTTATAATATCTTAATACTGCGGCAAAATAAATGGGAATAAGCCCTTTCTTAAGGCCAATATGATTTTCAGGCTTTGTTAATAAATCATAAAGATCACCAATAGGCTTTTTGCCGTCAATAGAGGTGTTTACTATAAAATCTTTTATTAATGCTAAAACATTTCTTAAATTATAATCTTCTGGAATTAAGTTTACTGACGGTCCTTCTTGCGAAGATATCAATATGCCCGGATAAGACAATGTGCTCTTCATAAAGCTTACTTCTTGTCCAGTTCCCTCTAAGCCCAAATTTTCCTTTAGATTATTTGAAAGTAAACCGTTAACAACCTTAGTCCTACTATTAATCGCTTGACCAGTTAAAATGTTTTTGTTAATTATCTCATTATTTATAATCGGACATAAAGAATATACTTCAGCGCATATATCTGAAAGCATTTTTGACAATGCTGAACGTCGCTTTATATTTTTATTTTCGCCCGCAACATAATACTTTGAACATCCCAATTCTGGATGCAAATAAGAATCTACGCAACCAGCTAACACTTCTTCTAAGGCATTAAGCGAGTACGTCAATTCTTCAACTAAAACATCATCGTCTTTATATTCTATCAGTAAACTCTTTATAGCATCATATCTATGAACAGCCGTTAAAACATCTTCCTGAGCATTAGGAATGATAAAAACAATCCTTTTTGTTTCTATCTTTTTTACCACAGACAAAACTTCTTCTACTTGGTTTTTATCTGCAACAACCGCATAGACAAGGCCATCACCATCTATTTTCCCTAAATGGTCATTTGCTGAAAAATTTTGTATAATCTTTGTCGCGTCAATAAACTTAAAGTTGAAATATCTAACTATTTCGTTATCATCGTTATATGCGTTAGGATAGATAACTTTATCTCCACAGAATAGATTTAATGTCTCTTCAACCTTAATAACTCCACGTCTTTTCAATAAGGAATCTTCTATTAAAGTATCAACCGATTTACCTGTATATTCAGTTATTTTTAAATAATCTTTCCCTTCAATCTTTCTAATAATTCCATTTTCTGTTAAATTAGTTAAGGCTGGTATTATATCTTTAGCATCGTTATGATTGCTATTATATATGGAAATTATTGTATCAACGGTTGGCGCCAATAACTCAAATCTGTCAACAATATAAATAAGTGCCAATGTTTTTATCATGCGTCTTTCTAAATCGCATGATTTATCAATCTTATTTAAGGCGCTTGAAACTATTTTCCAATACTTATGTGTTAATCGGTCATAACTATCTGCCTTAAATAACGATTCAAAATAATCATATACGTAATCTGGCGTTAAGAACGGAACATCCTTTAACTCTGTATTTTCCAAATACATAGGAAGAGTATATCTTTGCCCTTCTGCTGATAAAAACGTAAAGAGTGTTCTTTCATTTTGCGCAATTTTTTCAGATATTTCAGGCAACACAAAAGATGTTATCGGATCCAACGGATAACAATCGTAAATCAAATTCTTATACTGTGCTTCTGTTAATTCTGCAAATAATCTTTTATCTTTCCATTTATTATATATTTTTTCAAAAGCATTACTAACAGCTTGATTGGTTAAAAAACTTTCATACCATATAGGCTCTTTCTTTATAACATGAGCAGTTAAATCATACATCTGAGCCGCAGAAGTATTTAATTCAACTGATTTATAACGTTGAGAAACAGCTTTCCAAGAATTTATTTTTGCTTTTGATAATTTATCCACATAGTTTAAGATGCTTTGATGAGATATAAGCATAATATGCATTTGCTTTTTACCACTTCTGTTACATGCTTCAGCAAAATATTGCAATACCTCAATCTCATCTGTATCTGTATTTTTTAAGTTCCCCGATAAAAATTTACTGAACTCATCGTAAACCACAAAAATACCAGTATAACCATGCTTTTGAATTTTTTCATTAACATCATTATAAAGTTCGACTATATCAATACCATTAACTGGATTAAATTCACTACCCGACGTCAAAACTGGGTAAAGCGAAACAAAATCCTGATAATACTTAGTGTTAAAATTGTTTAATTCCGCCCTAAACTCATCTACTGGACAAGAAATTAAACTCTTAAATTTATTAAATGTGTCATTATAATTCTCTTGCCAATTTTCAATAGTCTTCACAGCCGCGCCATAATACGTATCCGGCATTATATTACTAAGTTCTGCTTCCTGTAAAGCTTTTTTAAGCCCTAACAATAATGACTGTCTAATTCCAACGCTACTACCTTGAATAACTACAGGCAACATTCTTTGTTCGCTTTCTTGATACTTTAATATATAACTGCATAATTCTGGCTTGGTTTGACAAATCATTGATAAAACATCTCCATAAAGAGATTTATCTTTCCTTGACAATAACGCCAGTAATACAAGAGCAAGATGTGATTTTCCCTTTCCGTAAGCACCTACAAAAATACGAGCTCTGTCGTTAGATTTTTGTGCCGTGCTAAGCATTACGTCTTCTATGATATCTATTGCGCTCAAAGTTGGAATGTAATTTTTAATCTTTTGATCGCTATATAGATCGTACTCTAGATTAATAGAAAATTGAAAATCTGAGAGAACATTAATATGCTCTTTTAATTTTTCTATTCTTTTAGCCATTTTAACTTTTCCTCTTAAATTATACTCTTGTAATATGTTTTAACAACTTCTATAAACGTAAGATCCTCATTAATCTTAACGATATCGAGACCTGCAGTTCTAACAACTTTGATATATCCCATGTTTTGCAACTTGTCTAAATACATCGCTACAGTTAAATTATTAAGATTAAAAATCCTTCCAATGTTATTAGGTGCTGATTCTAAAGTTGATATTTTTATATCAGAAACCTTTACATTATCTTTTTCTTCAAGTTTTTCTTTTTCGTTAATCATTACAGCAAGGATTATCAATGGATTAATTACCAAAGATAACGGCGAATTTTTTGCAAAAACCTTTTCTTTTGAGTCCATCACTTTAAGCAACTGCAAATCCAAAAACGGACTATCCATATTGCTTTCAGGAGAATATTTTGTCTGACTAGGCAGATATGTTCTTAAAATACAGTCTAGATCTTCCACTAACGCACGTTCTGAAAATTTTATTTCCTTGCCTTCGTTTTCCTTTTCTTGTTCATACAAGAACAACTTTATACTTTCCAAATAAGACTCTTTCGTAAATTCAGTTGCATTATAGTGATTAAAGAAATAATACCAGGACGTTCCCATTTCTTTATTTGAAGAAAGAAAATAATGAATCAAATACAAAGTTCCATCTTCTTCAATATACTTATCATTTTCCCATACCAATTTCCCAAATCTTGTAAGAAACTGCATCCTTGTTTTTTGATTTTCATATGTTAAACCAGCAACTTGTAACCAATATCGTAAAGCCTTTACCATGTTAGTACCAAGACCTAATTTTTCCATAGGATTTACATCTTTATCTATAAATACTGTCGGGCTGTTAACAACGTTTTTCATTCCTTTATGAAGCCACCCTTTTCTTATGGCAAATGTTTCATGAGCTCTAAATCTCATTTTTATCTCTCCTTATTCCTTTGTCGCTAAATATCCAGTCATCATACATCCACCGTCTAAATATTTTGATGAAACACACTTCTTGCAGTGGACACATTTATTACCATCAATCTTATAATTATCTCCAATAATGCTTATGGCACCTGTCTTGCACAAAGATTCACATTTCAAGCACTTTCTACAAGCGTTATATTTTCTGATTTGATAACCAGCCATACGTTGCAAATCATCATGATTAGCAACATTCATCGTTTTAATTTTTACCGAATAATCATAACCTTCTTGCTTGAAAGGTTGAATTGATATTATCGGCACGTTGTGTTTTACATCTAGTACAACAACTTCACCTATAAGTTTACGCCCAAGTTCTTTAGACACTTTGCCGAAGGGGTAAAATAAACTGAAAAAACTTTCCGTTATTGGTTTATTAAGTTGATAAATTTTAGCATTATCTTCTGCCGTACAATTAGTGTATTTAATTTTTATATCTTCAGCAGCACTTACGCCATTACCACCTTGCCTTGCTTTCCATTTGCCAGTATCAATATAAACTTCAGGGTCAGGCTTTCCTATTGACACAGCAAAATTCACAAGAAAATCATGCCATTTTTTATATTCGTCAGGCATATAGATTTTTGCCAAAAACTGAGCACGCTCGTTGTTATTCGGACAACACCAACACCCTACTCTATCATAACCTAATCTATAAGCATCGTTAAAATCAACACCATCTGTCAATAAATATAACCATAATTCTATGTCAGACCAGTAAAAAATGGGAGATGCCACCGTTTGTTTCTGGATTTTTACAGATTCTGTTCCCTGTGTTATTCGTGAGTATTTACTTCTACTTACAGATTCGCATTTTCTTATTCCATAAAACGTTAAAATTTGCTTGTTTTGATACAAATTATTTAACACACGTGTTATTGGACCTGTTTTAAACATTGAACAACACCATCTCATCATTCGTGCCGGCGGACCAATATCCTCACAAACGCTATAAAAGTCTTGTTCTTTATTTTTAGCCACCTTAAAAATAGATTTTGGATTGTCTTTTCTATATCTCTGAGCATATTCTACAGTTAAAGGAAACTCTAACGTTGTATTCCCGAATATATGAACTAAAGACGGATCTCCTAAAGCACGAACAACAACGTCTGCCGTCGCCGTCGAATCTTTTCCACCAGAGAAAGATATTACTATATCATCGGAATTAAAATTTTTAACTGTTTCTTTTACAAACTTAAATGCTTCGTCCTTAATATAATTATATCTACTTGAGTTAGCCTTGTTAAAAGTTTCTATATTTAAATAGAAATAATCATAATTGTTTTTTTCTTTACATTCTGCTAGCTGATCAATCACACCTTGAACATCTGCATTGGCAAATTCACTATTTGATATTACTTTTACTTTACCGTTAATGTAGTATCTATTATTATTCGCCCAAACTGCTTTGCCCAACCATGCAAATGGTTTTCCTATCAAAAGCTCTATCAAAAGTCTTTCTTCAGGGAAAACAGGACGCAAGTCTGTACACAAATATTTTGTTTTACCGCAACATAAAGGACAACTATCCTTATCTACATCCGCAACCTCTTTAATCAATGGAACGTTGCAATGATCGCACCAAAAAACCTCTGTAGGGATATCTTCTTGAGCGACATTGCCACAGGTTGGACAAACTTTATCATATACAATTTTATTACATGTTTTACACCACATAATTCACCTATTGTTTATATAATACCACACATTATATGACAACACTTGTCATGTTTTATAAATTTCTAATTATTATTTTCTCTTATGCGCCATAAAGCGGCGGGATGATTTTTTATATTCGCTACGATTTCTTCGTTGTCGAACAATAATTCGGGAGCATAGGTTTTCTCTTTTAATTTACTTAAAAACTCTTTCTCTCCGTCCGTTAAAACAAGTAAATCTTTTACGTAAGTTAGAACTTTTTCTTTTGCCTTTTCAATATCAAACTTATCGTCTTTTGATATAACGGGTTTTAATTGAGTTTTATACTTCCTATAATCTAACCTTTCAACGTTTTTATAGTCTAACTCTTGAATATCATAGTCCCCGCCGATAGCGTTATAAAATACAAGACATTTTCTTAAAAGTTCAGTATCACTTATAACGTTATTTTCTATCATAGCGTTAACGTCGTATAAATCTCTTGGCGTAGCACGTGATAAAAGTGCGTTGATTTTACTTGCATAGAGTTCAATAGTGTTTAAGGTTAAAACTTCAAAATCTTCTACTATGCCCTTCGTTAAAATTTTCTTCTTTTCAAGCGGTAAAACGTGGCATCTATCCAAGAAGTTAATTTCAACCTTTATATTGTCACGATTGCCTGCGTTATTAATGTAATTAAATAAGAACGACGTTAAGGCGAAATGGTCGCGAGAATCTGCAAGTGAATAGCCTTCTTGCCACATATAATCGGTTAAGCGCTTTTTGAACTTCTCTTTAATTTCGGGCAATTCTTCCCTATCGACGTTTACGGTAAAATCCAAATCGATATCAACCGAAAGGCGTGGAAGTTCTACCGCCGTTAAGTTTATTGCCGTACCACCTTTAAGAGCAAGTTTATCCTTAAAAACAACGTCGCTATTTAAGAATTTTAATATTTCAGAAAGACGTAAGACCTTTTCCAAAGTATCTTTTATAAAGTTGGACTCTTGGGCAAGCCTTGTCAAGTATTGTCTTGAAAATTCCATTAATATCCCCCGTTTAGGCGAGATTTAAGATTTTTAGGAGCCATAAGTTTCCATTTAGAATTAAACTCTATCTCTTTATACTCGTCTTGTAAAAAATATTTTATCTGATTGGTTAGTTTGCTTTTACACTCTTCAAAGAACGAATCGGTCAGCATAAATTTATCTTTGAAATGTTCTAATACATAGCCTGTTTTTTGATAAAGGAATACTGAATCGTAAGCTTTTAACGTTTCAAGTAGTTTTGTTTCGTCTAAAACACGAATTTGGTCAAGCGCATTTAAGATTTCATCAATTCCACCGCCTGCATCAATATCGTCAAGGCAGTCAATAACCGTACGTTCAAGAGAAGTCACACGAACCGCGGCGGTTACTATATTCATAATTTGAACGTCGTGTTTTAGAGGTTTACGAACATAGTCGATATCGTCAAAAGTAAAATCGTTGAAACGCTTTTTACTACCCACTGTAACGGTATTGAAAACTTGATTAGCCACGCCAAAATATTCAAAGGCAGAATGATAGCACACGAAAGCATCTTCAGCGATTTTTGTAGCAAGTTCAAACTTTGTAGTAAGCGGATATCCCGACACGTCAACGTGAACGTATAATCCGTTGCGAACCTTAACTATTTTTTTGGAACGAACTTGCCCCGCTATCCAATTTTCGTATTGTTTATCATTTATAAAATTGCCTATTACGTCCTTTTTTGTA